>NZ_JAUXQE010000036.1:0-236048 GCF_030683615.1 Undibacterium sp. | reverse complement strand
GAAGATCATCATATCTTCTATTCCCTGATAGCTCAGTTGGTAGAGCGACGGACTGTTAATCCGCAGGTCCCTGGTTCGAGTCCAGGTCGGGGAGCCAAAATTAGAGAAAGCAGAGTTACCTGCTAAAGCTGGTAACTCTTTTTTTTCCGCCAGATTTGACTGGCAATGTAGTGAATAGCGTAGTTTGCAACACAGAATTGAAGTGAGTAGTGAACTTGACAAAAATCACTGCCAAAAAAGATAGTTTTAAAAGTTTAGTGAAGATCATCATATCTTCTATTCCCTGATAGCTCAGTTGGTAGAGCGACGGACTGTTAATCCGCAGGTCCCTGGTTCGAGTCCAGGTCGGGGAGCCAAATTTAGAAAAGAGTTACTTGCCAAGGCCAGTAACTCTTTTTTTTCCGCCCTGCTCCTATACGACACGGCAAACAGGTCAGACAGAATTTCAGGAGCTAGTCTTTTTATGTACGCGGCGTAAATATCAAGCTAGAGATTCAATCGACGACATTCCGGTTGACGTACTATCCCGGTCAAATAAATTCGTACACGTATTTCCCCCTCCTTGCGCAGCAAATCCCCTCCGGCAATTCGTCAAACAAGCTCAGCTCGATTTTTTCAACTGCAGCTCAATTCTCAAAGCTACTGAATTGCTACGGAATTTCATTCTGTGTCATATACAGAAAACTATAGAGCGCATTGACGAAGCAATAGCTATGCTTATCTCCACGTCGCTTTTGAAAATCAAAACTGAACCCGAAGGGGCAGGCAAAATTATTGCCCCACGATTTCAAAATATACAGTTCAGAGCCTGAATGAAAAAAAGCCAGCTACAAACTCTCGTAGCTGGCTTTTTAAATTTGGAAGAATCAGGCTTATTTGGCTGGTGCAGCAACTGTTGATTTAGTTCTGAACCATCCCCTGATTTTTCCCAGCAAGTGCTCAAAATCATCAATGTAAGTGAAAACGGCAGGCACCACCAGCAAGCTTAGAAGCGTTGAAGTAATCAAGCCGCCAATCACCGCAATCGCCATTGGCGAACGGAAACTGGGGTCAGCACCCCAACCCAGCGCCAATGGCATCATACCTGCACCCATGGCAATGGTGGTCATGATGATGGGACGGCTGCGTTTGTGGCATGCGTCAACCAGGGCATCAAAACGACTCATGCCTGCTTCTCTTGCCAGGACGGCATAATCTACCAGTAAGATGGAGTTCTTGGTCACGATACCCATCAGCATGATCAGGCCTATCATGGATGGCATCGACAAGGCACGACCAGTCACCAGCAAGGCCACGAAGGCACCACCAATGCTCAAAGGCAGTGCCGCCAGGATAGTCACCGGTTGCAAGAAGTCCTTGAACAACAGTACCAGCACACCATAGATGCACAATACACCGATCAGCATGGCGATACCAAAGCTGGCGAACAGGGCTTGCATCTCTTGCGCATCACCAAGCTCAGCAATGCTGACTGACGGTGGCAGGTTTTTCATACTGGGCAAGGCGCGCGCTTCTTCATTGACTTCCCCGAGTTGGCGGCTACCCAACTCCACATCCAGGGTCACATTGCGCTTGCGATTGAGTCTGTCTATCTGTGCAGGGCCGGATTCCATGGTGACACTGGCAACACTACCCAGCATGACAGGGCCGTTCTTGCCAGGCACGGTAAGGCGTTCTATCTCAGCCAGATCAGCCCTGAAACTGTCTGGCAATTTAACGCGTATAGGCACCTGGCGTTGCGACAGATTCAGCTTGGGCAAAGCCTGGTCATAATCACCAGCGGTTGCCACGCGTACTGTTTCACCTATGGCCGCCGCAGTCACTCCAAGATCCGCTGCCCTCGCCATATCTGGCCGCACGATGATCTCAGGACGTACCAGCGAAGCACTGGAACTGACATTACCCACACCTTTCAGCGTACGCAATTCACGCTCGACTTTTTGTGCTGCTTCGACCAGGGCCAAAGGGTCTTCACTTTGCAAGACCAGTTGCATTTTGACGCCGGTGTCTGGCGGACCCACGTTGAACTTGGCACCAGAAATATCGGCAATCTCAGTACGGATTTTGGCATCGATATCGGCAATCGAATCCTTGCGTTTGTTTCTGTGCACGGCTGTCACAGTCAACACTGCACGCCTGGCTTCTGCCGCAGCCCCAGGGGCAAAGGCATCACCACTGGAACCGCCACCGATAGAACTGAAGACATTGATAATCTCTTTGTTCTTCATGATGGCAACCCTGGCCTGCTCAGCAACGCTGCGGGTTTCTGCGAGTGTACTGCCAGGTGGCAGCTCTATATTGATTTGTGTCTGGGCACGATCAGCTGAAGGTACAAAACCCGTTGGCAGCAAACCGACTAAAGCAATCGAACCGACAAAAAACAAGGTTGCGGCTATCATGGTGACCAGGCGATGACGCAAACACCATTGCATGGTTTTCATATAATGCGTCATAATCCAGCCATCTTTTTGACCATGCACACCTTCAAGCTCACCTGATTTTCCGCGTTTCGGTGCCTTCATGATATAAGCTGCCATCATCGGCGTCAGCAAACGCGCCACCACCAGCGAAGCCAGAATCGCAATCACTGCCGTCCAGCCAAACTGTTTGAAGAACAATCCCGGCACGCCTCCCATGAAAGCAGTCGGCAAGAACACGGCTACCAGGGCAAAGGTGGTGGCGATAACAGCCATACCAATTTCATCCGCCGCTTCCATAGCTGCCTGCATCGGGGTTTTACCCATGTGTAAATGACGGGCGATATTTTCAATTTCCACAATCGCATCATCGACCAGCACACCTACCACTAAAGCAAGTGACAGCAAGGTCACAGTATTCAGCGTATAACCAAAATACTTGAGACCGAGGAAAGTAGGTATCACAGACAAAGGCAAGGCCGCAGCCGCCACCAAAGTCGCACGCCAGTCGCGCAAGAACCACCAGACCACCAGGATGGCAAGCAAGGCACCTTCATACAGCAAGTCCATAGAGCCATCGAAATTTTCTTCTACTGGCTGGGCATTATCTATGGCCTGGTGAAACTTCATGTTCGGATGGGCAGCCTGCAATTCATCGACTGCTGCATGCGAACCTTTGGCCACATCAACTTCACTGGCACCCTTGGTACGGAATACTTCAAAGCCAACTACCTGCTTGCCATCCAGCGTAGCGACAGAACGCGGCTCGCTGACGGTATCAAGCACGCGCGCCACCTGATCAAGGCGTATATGTCGCCCATCTGGCAATGGGATATCCAGCACGGCCAGTTCAGCCGCGGTCTTGACAGTAGCAATGGTACGTACCGATTGCTCGGCACCACTGACATCGCCACGGCCACCCGGAGCTTCTTGCTGCACCAGCTTCAAACGACGCGACACATCTACAGCAGCAACATTCAATGCGGCCATCTTGCTGGTATCAAGCTCTACCCGCACTTCACGGCTGACGCCGCCCATGCGCCTGACTGCGCCGACACCAGGGACAGCACGCAAGCGCTTTGCTACGGTGTTATCGACAAACCAGCTAAGCTCTTGTGCATCTGGCTTACTGCTTTCGCCAGCGACTACCTTGCTGTCCTTGCCGTCTTCAGCAGCTTCCACTGTGTACGTCATGATGACGCGACCAGCAGTGGATGCCTTGGTCACAGTAGGGTCACGCATTTCGCTGGGCAGATCTGCGCGCACGGTTGCCACGGCATCGCGCACTTCATTGACTGCATCTGAAATTACTTTTTCCAGGACGAATTCCACAGTAACTTCAACATTACCATCCAGCACTTTGGTGTAGACATTTTTTACACCTTGCAGGGAAGCCACTGCATCTTCTATCTTGCGGGCGACTTCCGTTTCCAGCTGCGCTGGTGCGGCACCAGACAAAGGTGCACTGACGGTGACGATAGGCAGCTCGATATCAGGAAAATCCTGCACGATGGTGGAACGGAACGACAATATCCCTGCCAGCGTCAGCAAGATAAATAGCATGATCGCTGGTATGGGATTTTTAATTGAGAGTGAAGAAAAATTCACATGAGCCCCTTAGTTTTTGACGGCGGCATTGGCTGACTTGACTGCAGCCACCACTTTTACCGTATCGCCATCATTAAGGAAGCCTGCGCCGCTGGAGACTATAGTGCTATCCGCATTCAAACCAGAGACAACCTCAACCAAATCGCCTTGCGCATTACTCACGCGACGTCCGGTCTGCAATTTGATTTGCGTAACCCGGCTATCCGCATTTAAACGGAAGGCATAACTGAAACCATCTCTGACCACCACGGCTTGCTGAGGTATGATCAGGGCTTGAGAACTGCCCATGACGAATTCGCCTTTGGCATACATGCCTGGCTTGAATGCCAGTGAGGCTGTGGCTTGTTGTGGCTTGGCTGCCGTTGTAGCACTTGTATCTGGCACCAGGTCAACATAGACCAGGCCCATTCTGGTTTGCGCATCTACCGTAGGTGACACTACCCTGACCTTACCCTTCCATTGCGCACCACCTGGTGCAGTCACAACGACCTCTGTGCCCGGCATTATTTTTGCCATTTCACTGGCTGTCACTTCGGCCCGCCATTCCAGACGGCCTTGACGTATCATGCGGAAAAGTTCTGCTCCGTTACCGACGACTGAACCCAGGGTAGCCACGCGTGCAGTAATGATGCCACTGTCAGGCGCAACGACCCGCGTGTGACGCATACGCAATTGCTGGGCATCAACGCCTGCCTTGGCAGACTCCACCCTAGCCTTGGCAGTTTGTTCTGCTGTCAGGTATTGACCGACTTGCTGAGCACTCAGCGCACCGCTGGTTTGCAAGGCACGGGTACGTTCGGCATTCGCCGCAGCTTCTGCAAGATTGGCTTGCGCTTCTGCCAGGCTGGCCTGCGCCAATGCAAGATCGGCCCTCACAGCTTCGCTGGCAAAACTGACCAGCAACTGCCCACGCTGTACCACATCACCGATATTGGCATGCAACTCCTGTATGCGCAGGCCAGATGCCTCAGAACCTATCAAAGCCTCTTGCCAGGCAGCGACGCTACCATTGGCTGTCAGTTTGATGACCAGGTTGCCGCTAGTGGCCTTGGTGGTGGTGACGGTTAAAGCTGGTTTGACTTTGGCAGCCGTGGCAGTTGCACTGGCGGCCTTGGCAGGTTCATCGGCAGCATTGGAAGTGGCGGACAACCATAAGCCACCAGCACCAAGGGCAATCATGCCAGCCAGGCTCAGAGATAGTGGTTTGCGTGAAATAAGTTTCTTCATGTCGAATACGCTTTCTATTATTTTTAAATTCAGGAATTTGTTTTAGCTTGGCTGGCTGCTTGCGCGCTCAAGTCCCAACCACCGCCCAGCGCCCTGTACAAGGCGATCCAGGCACGATTTCTTTCAAGTTGCAGTGTGATCAGGGCAGACTGGGAAGCAAAGGCTGTGCGTCTTGCATCTTCCAGGTCCAGCAAACTGGCCATGCCCTTGTTGTAGCGTACCGCTGTCGCCTGCAGGGCTTGTTCATAACCCCTTGCTGAAATTTCAGAATCAAGGCGACGTGCATCGGTACTATTCAAGTTCACCAACGCCTCTTCAACCTCGCGTACTGCCTGCCTGACCTTGCCGTGATAATTGCTGCTGGCCGTCTGGTAACGTGCTTTGGCTGCGTCAATATTGGCACTAGTCTGGCCGCCATTGAATATGGGCAGGGTCAATGCCAGTGGCCCGACTGACCAGGTATCCATGCGGGTATCACTACCGCCATTCTTATAGCGCATGGTTCCTATAGAACCGCTGAGACTCAGGCGCGGGTAGCGTTGCGCCTCGGCGGCGCCTACTTGTGAGCTGGCAGCGGCCACATCTTTTTCGGCAGCATATACGTCAGGACGTTGTGTCAGCAAGTGCGCAGGTAAACTGCTCACAGCCAGTGGCAACAAGTTTCTAAAACCTGCCTTGGCGCCATCCAAAAGCTGCCTCAATTCAGGCTCGGGCCTGGCAGTCAGTGCCACCAGGGCTTTGATATCCAGATCACATAATGCGGCTTGCTGTATGGCCCGGCTATTACCTTCAGCCGCACTGGCACGCGCCAGTGCTGAGGTGGCACTGGCTGACATGCCTGCCTTGACACTCAATTCTGTTACCCTGGCAGTTTCAGCACGTGACTTGGCATCTTGCCAGCTCAGGTCTGCCACTTGCTGACAACTCAACACCGAGAAATACAACTGCGCCACTTCTGCCGCCACCGATATCCTGGCATCATGCCAGAGCGCCTGACTGCCTTCCAGCTCAGCCTGGGCTGCTTGATTATTGGCACGGTTAGCACCAAACAAATCCAGTTCCCAGGAAGTTTGCAAACCTGCCTGCGCGGTAGTAGCGACTGGCATGCCCGGCTGGTTCTTTGCACGCGTTGCATTCGCCACCGCATCCACCGAAGGCAGCAAAGCAGCACCACTTGCAACTCTGGCTGCCCTGGCTGTTTCCATGCGCGACCATGCTTGCGACAGCGAAGGGCTGACTTTTTGTGCGGCCTCAATCAACTCCAGCAAACTGGCGTCGCCGTGCGCTTGCCACCAATTGCGCAATTCCGTGTTTTTTTCTTCGGAGGGCAAGATAGCCTGCCAGTGTGCTGGCAAGCTGGCTGAACTCGACGCAGTAGGATTTGTCGTAGCGCATGCAGCAAGCAACACTGCAATGGCCGGGATAAGGATGAAATGTCGTATAGTCATGTCGTTGTCGAAGATATGGTTAATCAGAATTCATTGTGAGCCGGCGGCGTTTTTCATCTTCACACATGGCGATGGCATAATCCACCAGCCGCGAAGCATAGGCATCAATTGCCTTGGATTTGGCAATCAAAGCGGGCCGGATCGCCTGTATCACATCACCACTGATCAGCAAAGAAATGGCCAGGCCAGAGATGGAAATCGCCAGTCTGTGTACATCATCGTCTGCCTTGCTGATACCCAGATACCTGCACAAGAATTTGACCATGGCCAGATGAGAAGGCTTGATGGCCGTATCGATTTCTTCCAGCCATAAACCAGTAGGTTCGAGCATTTCACGAAAATGCAATTTCATGCAAGTTTGCACGAGCTCCCCCTGCTTCAAAGAGTCAGTAAACGTACAGATCAAGGCGGCCAGTGTAGAACGCAAATCGGCTCCATCCTGTTCGAATATGGCTGGATCAACATTTGGATTGGTGCGCGGATCATTGAACACGGCACGATATAAGCCAGCTTTATCAGCAAAATAATAACTGATCGCAGAAATATTCACATTGGCGGCCTTGGCAATCTCCCTGGTCGATGTTTTTGCATAACCTCTTTCGGCAAATAATTGCAGGGCGGCATCCAGCAGGCGCATACGCGCCTCCAGGCCATCAACACGCAATATTTTTCCGTCGGCCGTGGCGACTTGGCTCTCTGGCTGGATTTGTCGCTTGGCAACTTTTTTTTTGCTGGATGTTTTCATTCCGGGAATACTAGCACATAAATCAAACGTTTGATTTAACTAGCACCGCAAAAACAAAAGACGTTATCAAATAGAAATACCATTGCAAAATGGGATAGCCCTGCTCACAACAAGGATGTTGCCAACTGTCACGGCATAGTCATATTCACGGTTTAGGCTTCGCACTAAACGCTTTCACAAACTCATTTGATATCTCAAAGTGACCTTACTTACCTCCCCCGCCATCCGCCTTTTGCGCAATTTCAAGATTGCTCACAAGCTTGGTTTTGTCGCTCTGGCATTTGCGATCCCCCTACTCGTCGTGCTGGCACTGCTATTCCATAATCTGCGGCAAGATGTCTTGCAAATCCAGGAAAAGCAGGCTGCCATCAAAATAATTGCGACCAAAAATGAATTGCGTCTGCTGATACAAAAACAGCGCGCCCTGCAGCACATGCGCCTGCTCGGCAATAAACAAGTGGGCAGCAGTATCAGTGAAAACCAGGGAAAGATAGAAAATTTGTTCAAGCAAGCAGGCCAAAATAACGTCAGCAATCAACTATGGTCCACTCTGGCATCAAAGCAGGCAACATTTAAAGCTGCTGAAAGTTTCACCGAACATAGTAGCTTGCTGAATGCCATTGAGCTTGAAATTAAAGAAATTGCCAATAATTCAAAGTTAGCGCTGGATAGTGATTTAAAAACCAACCAGTTGGTCAACATCTATCTCACTACCCTGCCCCAAATAGAAGAAAAGTTATCCATCATCGCAGGTCGTGGTGCAGCGTATATTGATACAGGTTTGTTCGAAGCAGGTGAAGATGTGATGCTAAATTCCCTGCACATGCTGGCAAAGCTTAACTTGTCTGAGCTTGCATCGAGCATGCAAAACCTGGGGGTGCATAACAAGGAATATGGGTTGGCAGACATCGGCGCGCAAACCAGCGTAGCGGATGCAAAAAAATTTCTTGTGCGCTCGCAGGATGAAGTACTGGCATCTGTCAATCAAAGTAACGGCAACGCATTCCTGCAGGCAGGCACAGACAATTTGAATACACTGCATGCAACGAAAACGGCGGTCGCCAAGCTCATTGCCAATAATCTCGAGCATGAAATTAATAAAACCAGCCAGCAAGCCTGGCAAATGTCAGCGGGCATTATTTTACTCTTGCTGATAGCCAGCTATTTTTTGATGGCAATCTATCAGGCATTAACGACGGACTTGAAGATATTGGCTCAGGCAGTAGCAGAAACTGCAGCAGGCAATTTACAAAACCGTGTCAGTAGTAAGAGCAAGGATGAACTGGCACAATTGATCAATGCGGTAGGCAGAATGAATATGGAATTAAGCAATCTGGTTGCCAATATTCGTCTGAGCGCGCAAACCGTGGATATCATTGCCAGGGAAATTCACGATGAAAACACGGACCTGGCCAACCGCACGGAAAGCCAGGCAGCATCCCTGCAACAAACTGCCAGTGCAATTGATGAACTGGCAGCCACTATTTCTGAAAACGCTGGCAATCTGGCGCAAGCCAATAGTCTCATGCATAGCTCGGCAGAGCGTGTGCAACATGGGCTGCAAGTCATGGATAGCAGCATCCTCTCCATGCAAACCGTCATTGCCAGCACCAAGAAAATAACTGAAATCATCGGCGTCATGGATGGTATCGCCTTCCAGACGAATATCCTGGCCCTCAACGCAGCGGTGGAAGCTGCCAGGGCTGGCCAGGAGGGCCGTGGCTTTGCGGTAGTCGCTGCAGAAGTACGCAACCTGGCACAGCGCAGCGCCAATGCCGCCAAAGAAATCAAAGGCCTGATTGCCTCATCCGGCCAGGCAGTGGAAGCTGGCAGCAAGATGATCAATACGGCAGGCCAGACCATGCGCAATATCGCCGACAATGTGGAAGTGGTCACAGAACTCATCAAGCAAATCGCCAAGGCCAGCCAGGAGCAAAGCATGGGTATTTCAGACGTCAATCAGGCGATTGCCGACATTGATGAAATCACTCAGGATAATACCCGACTGGTGGAAATGGCGAGTGAATCTACCGCCAAACTGGAAGAACAGGCCGCCTCACTCGGTGCAGCAGTCAGCGTCTTCAAAACATTGCCATTGGTTACTGATGCGCAGCACCTGCATCTGGCCAGCAGTTCAAATGACAGCTTTATGCTGGCAGCGCTTGAGAAGAAAAAACTGGCTGCATAAGGCAACAAGCAACTTACCATAGAAAAAAGCCACCAGACATATGCACTGGTGGCTTTTTTGGTTTTGCGGTTTATTTCAGACTTTTAGGAGAGTCAGTATGGAGAGCAATTCATCCCTGATCTGATGCAGATTTACAGGCTCGTCTGCTGGCTCTTGCACCGCTGTTTCGGCATGTCCACCGTTGACGTTGAGCTTGTTTCTGGCACCATTGATGGTAAAGCCCTGCTCATATAATAATTCGCGGATACGGCGTATCAGCAAAACTTCATGATGCTGATAATAACGACGGTTACCGCGACGCTTGACAGGCTTTAGTTGTGTAAATTCCTGCTCCCAATAACGCAGAACATGCGGTTTGACGCCACACAATTCACCAACTTCGCCTATCGTAAAATACCGCTTGGCCGGAATAGGCGGCAGTACAAAAGACTCAATCTTGATTTCAGTCATGGAAAATATCAGGCAGCATGGGCAAGAGGTTGATTACCGACATCGTCGACCATGCCTTTGAGTTTCTGGCTGGCATGGAAAGTAACGACACGACGTGCAGTAATAGGAATTTCTTCACCGGTTTTAGGATTGCGACCAGGACGTTGCGGTTTGTCACGCAACTGGAAATTGCCAAAGCCAGACAATTTGACGGCTTCGCCTCTTTCCAGTGCATCACGGATTTCATCAAAAAAAGTTTCTACCATGTCCTTGGCTTCGCGCTTGTTCAAACCTACATGTTCAAACAGGAGTTCGGCCAATTCTGCCTTGGTCAAGGTAGGCAATTCCTTTTCCGCCTGTGACCGCGCCCTGGCTTCCTGCATTGCGCGATTCAAATCAGCATCCAGCACCGACTGAAACTCGGCGGAAATCACATCATTCATTTAGAAACTCTTCTCAATTAATACTAACAAATACAGACAAGATCAACGCAGTTTGGCAGCAAATTGCTGACTTGCGGCTTGTACCAGGGCTTGCATCGCGGCCTCTACTTTATCGTCTTGCAGGGTACTTTGAGTATCTTGCAAGCTAAAGCGGAAAGCAAGACTTTTCTCATCCGCTTCCAGACCTTTTCCACGATATTCATCAAATAAAACAAAGCCTTGCACAATTTTACAGACTTCGTTTTGCTGCGTTTCGCGCTTGAAAACATCCAGCAGATTTTGCACTACAACTGTCTGTTTGACAACTAAAGCCAAGTCACGAGTAACGGCCTGGAACTTGGATATTTCCTGATATGAGGGCACTTGCACTTGTTGCAAGGCTATAACGTCAACTTCAAATACTACCGGTGCCAAAGGCAGGTCATATTTTTGCTGCAGGCGTGGATGCAACTCGCCAATAAAGCCGATGACTTTACCATCAAATTCTATATTGGCGCTGCGGCCTGGATGCAGGGCGACGTGCTCATTCTTGACGAAGCGCAAGGAACCAGGCGCAAACAGGGCTTCCAGGTCTGCCTTGATGTCAAAGAAGTCGACGTTGCGGGTATCTTGCCCCCACTGCTCTTCTGCTACCGGGCCATATGCCAATGCTGCCAAATGCTTGGGCTGACTGTAACCAGCCACTTCCAGCGGACCATCTTGCACGCCGGCATCTTGCAAGTACACTGCACCGATTTCAAAAATGCGTATTCGATTCAGTTTGCGGTTCAGGTTGTAACGAGTATTCGCTACCAAGCTACCTATCATGCTGGTACGCATGACACTCATCTGGCTGGCGATAGGATTAAGCAACTTAACTGGCGCATCATTACCAGCAAAATCTTTTTCCCATGCTTCTTCAACGAAGCTGTAATTCACGACTTCCTGATAATCCTGGTCAGCCACGAGGCGACGCACGGCAAACAGCGAACGCTGGTTTTCAGGTGCAATCAGCATGGCATTTGCAGCTACAGGCGGCAATGCAGGGATATTTTCAAAGCCATACACGCGCGCGACTTCTTCGATCAAATCTTCTTCGATTTCTATGTCGAAGCGATAAGATGGCGGTGTCACCAGGAACTCACCTGGCTGCTGGGTGAATTGCAAACCCAGGCGGGTGAAAATGTCAGCAATCCTGGCATCATCCAGCGCCACACCGATGACTTTCACGGCGCGCGCGGTACGCAGCTTGACTGGCGGACGTTGTGGCAGATTGACGATCTGGTCATCTACCGGCCCCAGCTTGACTTGTTCACTACCACCGCAAATTTCCACAATCAGGGCACTGATGCGCTCTATGTGTTCAACGATGGAGGCGAAGTCAACACCACGCTCAAAGCGGTGCGCTGCATCAGTGGAGAAATTAAAACGACGGGCACGGCCCTGTATTGCCTGTGGCCACCAGAAAGCGGCTTCCAGATAAATGTTTTGCGTATCCAGAGTCACGGATGTCGAGTCACCACCCATGATACCGGCCAGGGATTCAATTTCTTTATCATCAGAAATAACGCCAACCCAGTCATCCACTTCAACCGTATTGCCATTCAAGAGCTTCAGCGATTCACCTGCCTTGCCCCAGCGCACTTCCAGGCCACCATGGATTTTGTCCAGATCAAACACGTGGGAAGGTCGGCCCAGTTCCAGCATGACATAGTTGGAAATATCGACCAATGCAGAGATAGGACGCTGACCACTGCGTTCCAATCTTTGCTTCATCCATTCTGGTGTCGCGGCACGGGCATTGACGCCACGGATAACACGACCGGCGAAACGACCACACAGGTCAGGCGCACTGACTTTGACAGGCAGAGTTTCTTGCAAAGTCACCGGCAATACAACTGCTTCCGGCAAGTGCATGGCTGTGCCTGTCAAGGCAGATACCTCACGCGCCACGCCGAGTACGGACAGGCAGTCTGCCTTGTTCGGTGTCAGCTTGATGGTGAATTTCAGGTCATTGAGTTGATAGTAATCGCGGAAGTTCTGACCGACTGGCGCATCAGATGGCAAATCCATCAAGCCACCGTGGTCTTCCGACAATTTCAATTCACGGGCAGAGCACAGCATGCCGTAGGACTCAACGCCGCGCAGTTTGCCTATCTTGATTTCAAATGGCTTGCCATCTGCGCCAGGTGGCAGGATGGCGCCAACCATGGCGCAAGGCACTTTCATGCCTACGCGTACATTCGGTGCGCCGCAGACGATGTTGAGCAAGCTGCCCGTGCCTACATCGACCTGACAGACATTGAGTTTGTCAGCATCTGGATGCTTGGCGATTTCGCGAATTTCCGCGACGACGACATTATTAAATGGAGGAGCAACTGGCTCCACCTCTTCGACTTCCAATCCCGACATGGTGAGCATATGGGACAACTCATCCGAAGTCATCTTCGGATCGACCATGGTACGTAGCCAGTTTTCAGAAAATTGCATAATTCAGCAGTCTAATGTTGGATGCAGGGCGCGATGCGCCACTCAAAAATTCAGGGATGCGCTGTGTAATTCTTTTAGTTGAATTGCTTCAAAAAGCGCAAGTCGCCTTCGTAGAACAGGCGCAAATCATTGACGCCATAACGCAGCATGGTCAGGCGTTCAAGACCGGAACCAAAGGCGAAGCCTATGTATTTTTCCGGGTCCAGACCCATGTTACGCACTACGCTAGGGTGCACCTGACCAGAGCCGGACACTTCCAGCCAGCGACCTTTCAACGGGCCACTACCAAAGGCGATATCGATCTCAGCGGAAGGTTCAGTGAACGGGAAATACGATGGGCGGAAACGCACTTGCAGATCGTCAGTTTCAAAGAAAGCTTTGACGAAATTCAGGTACACGCCTTTGAGGTCAGCAAAGCTGATGTCTTCAGCAATCCACAAGCCCTCGACCTGATGGAACATCGGGGAGTGCGTGGCATCGCTATCAACGCGATAAGTACGACCAGGTGCAATGACCTTGATCGGTGGTTTGTTCATGCGTGCATAACGCACCTGCATGGGGCTGGTATGGGTACGCAGCAATAATTGTTTTCCCTGACTATCTTTGCCATCGACATAAAAGGTGTCCTGCATGGAGCGTGCAGGATGATTTTCCGGGCTGTTCAGGGCGGTAAAGTTAGTCCAGTCCGTTTCGATTTCGGGGCCGTCTGCCACGTCAAAACCGATGGAACGGAAAATCTCTTCGACACGCTGCCAGGTACGCATCACTGGATGGATGCCGCCAACGCCACGGCCACGGCCAGGCAAGCTGACATCGATCGCTTCTGCATTCAGGCGCGTCTGCATTTGCGCATTCGCCAGGGCATCGCGTCTTTCAGTCAGTGCTTCTTCTATCTGTACCTTGGCTGCATTGATCACTGCGCCCTGTACTTTTTTTTCCTCTGGTGGCAATTTACCCAGACTCTTCATCTGTTCTGTAATCTGACCACTCTTACCAAGGTAAAGCGCTTTCGCGTTCTCTAATGCGGCAGCATCATTTGCTGCCAGAAAATCAGCACGTGCCTGGCTGACGATTTGATCTAAAGGGTTCATGCCTTGTTCCCGCTTACTGTGAAGCTGAAATAATGATCTGAAAACAAAACGGGGCATAGGATTCAACCTCTGCCCCGCTTGATATTTGCAACTAGCTTGCACCAGTCGCTACGACTCACTGATTGCGATTAGGCAGCCAGGTTAGCTTTGACTTGATTAACAATCGCAGCGAATGCTGGTTTGTCAGTCACAGCCATGTCAGCCAGTACTTTACGGTCGAGTTCAATTGCGGCTTTTTTCAGGCCGTTCATAAACACGCTGTAAGTCAGGCCATGCTGGCGAGCCGCTGCATTGATACGTGTGATCCACAAAGCGCGGAATACACGTTTCTTGTTGCGGCGATCACGGTATGCATACTGACCAGCGCGCATAACTGCTTGCTTGGCAATACGGAATACCTTACTACGACGACCACGGTAACCTTTAGCAAGGTTGAGAACTTTCTTATGACGGGCACGAGCTGTAACCCCACGTTTTACTCTAGGCATAATAACTCCTTAAATAATGAGTATGAGGTTAAGCTGTTGGCATCATGCGCATGACGGATACCATGTTGGTGTCATGAACACCTACGGAACCGCGCAATTGACGTTTGTTCTTGGTAGTTTTCTTGGTCAGAATGTGACGTTTGAAAGCTTGACCGCGTTTAACGGTTCCACCTGGACGGACGCGGAAGCGCTTCTTGGCGCTGCTTTTCGTCTTCATTTTTGGCATAGTACTATCTGTCTTTTAAGACAGCTCCACTTTTATATGATGGTAGGTGGCAGCAACAATCGCTACTCTTGGATGCCTACTTCTCACTTATTGTGACTCATCCTGAGGATGAGTCTTTCGTAATGCGCGCAATGCGTGCCTCACAAACCTGCTCAAGAAACAAACAGAAAATAAGCAAAACTTATTTCCTGTTATTTCTCATTATTTCTTTTTCTTAGGTGCCAGAATCATGATCATCTGACGACCTTCCATCTTTGGAAACTGTTCGACCTGGCCATACGGCTCCAGATCAGCTTTCAAACGTTCCAACATACGCATGCCGATTTCCTGATGCGCCATTTCACGACCGCGGAAACGCAGTGTGATCTTGGTCTTGTCGCCATCATCCAGGAACTTGGTCAGATTACGCAATTTGATATTGTAATCGCCATCATCCGTACCAGGACGGAATTTGACTTCCTTGACCAGTATGACTTTTTGCTTCAGCTTGGCTTCGTGAGCTTTCTTTTGCTCCTGGTATTTGAACTTGCCGTAATCCATCAAACGGCAAACTGGCGGCTGCGCCGTCGGCGCTATTTCCACCAAATCAACATTGGCTTCTTCCGCTAAACGGAAGGCTTCACCCAGTTTTACGATGCCCAGAGGCTCGTTCTCAACGCCGGATAAGCGCACTTCTGGCGCTGTAATTTCACCGTTGATGCGATGTGACTTGTCAGTAGCTATTGCAGTTTCCTTCGAAAATAATAATAAAAAGCTATGCAACCCTGTTTAGAACAGGGTCGCTGCTAATCTGTTAAACCTTGGTTTCAACTTCGCTTTTTAAACGAGCTATAAAGGCGTCCAGAGGCATTACCCCCAGATCCAGATTGCCACGCGTACGCACAGCCACTGTATTCGCATCCCTCTCTTTATCGCCTATCACAAGGATATATGGCAGTTTTTGAATGGAATGCTCGCGTATTTTAAAGGTAATCTTCTCATTACGCAAATCAGTTTTCACTCTAAACCCTTGTTTCTTCAGGATTTCTGCAACAGATTGTGAATACTCCGCCTGCGATTCCGAGATATTCAGGACAGAGACCTGCACTGGCGCCAGCCACAAAGGCAAGGCTGCAGCATGATTTTCTATCAAGATACCAATGAAACGCTCCATCGAGCCCACAATCGCACGGTGCAACATGATAGGCACTTTGCGACTATTGTCATCGGCAACATATTCCGCACCCAGACGACCAGGCATGAAGAAGTCGACCTGCATGGTACCAACCTGCCATGGACGACCGAGGCTGTCTTTCAGGTGATACTCAATTTTAGGACCGTAGAAAGCGCCCTCACCCGGCAATTCTTCCCACTCAACACCGCAAGAACTGAGGGCAGTACGCAGGGTAGCCTCTGCCTTATCCCAGATTTCGTCACTGCCGATGCGGTTTTCAGGACGCAAAGCCAGCTTGATGAAAATCTTTTCAAAACCGAAGTCCTCATACACTTTCATCGCCTGCGGATGGAAAGCCATGACCTCATCCTGAATTTGTTCTTCAGTACAGAAAATATGACCATCATCCTGGGTAAAGCCACGCACGCGCATGATGCCATGCAGCGCGCCAGACGGCTCATTGCGATGGCACTGACCAAATTCACCAAAACGCAAAGGCAGATCACGATAGCTCTTCATGCCAGAGTTGAAAATCTGTACATGGCCAGGGCAATTCATCGGCTTCAAGGCATATTCACGACTCTCGGACTCAGTGACAAACATATTGTCTTTATAGTTCTCCCAGTGACCAGTCTTGCCCCACAGGCTTTTATCCAGAATTTGCGGGCCTTTAACTTCTTGATAGCCACAGTCCTGATAGACCTTGCGCATGTATTGCTCTACTTGCTGCCAGATAGTCCAACCCTTGGCATGCCAGAATACCAGGCCAGGCGCTTCGTCCTGGAAGTGGAACAAATCCAGCGCCTTGCCGAGTTTGCGGTGATCGCGCTTCTCTGCTTCTTCCAGCATGTGCAGATAAGCTTCCTGATCTTCTTTCTTGGCAAAAGCAGTGCCATAGACACGTTGCAGCATCTCATTCTTGGAGTCGCCACGCCAGTAGGCACCG
Source organism: Undibacterium sp. (assembly GCF_030683615.1). Lineage (NCBI taxonomy): Bacteria > Pseudomonadati > Pseudomonadota > Betaproteobacteria > Burkholderiales > Oxalobacteraceae > Undibacterium > Undibacterium sp. The sequence goes on along the minus strand of NZ_JAUXQE010000036.1, from coordinate 219,170 downwards.
GCCAGCTTCATGAGCTTGAATACTTTCAACTTGCCAGTCGATGGCACGTGCGGGCCACGGCACAAGTCAGTGAAATTGCCTTCTGTATACAGCGACACATCCTGATCAGCAGGAATCGATTCTATGATCTCGGCCTTATAGGCTTCGCCTATGGATTTGAAATAGGCAACAGCCTCGTCGCGCGGCAGAACCTTGCGAGTAACTGGCTCGTCTTTCTTCGCCAGTTCAGCCATTTTCTTTTCTATCGCCACCAGATCATCCGGCGTGAATGGACGCTTGTAGGAAAAGTCATAGTAAAAGCCATTTTCGATGACTGGGCCAATAGTGACTTGCGCATCTGGATACAATTCCTTGACGGCATAGGCCAGCAAGTGAGCGGTAGAGTGACGTATCACCTCCAGGCCATCAGCATCTTTATCCGTGACGATGGCAAGATCTGCATCAGCATCGATCAGATGCGAGGTATCGACCAGCTTGCCATTAACGCGGCCAGCCAGAGCAGCTTTTGCCAGGCCAGCACCGATGCTGGCAGCAACCTGCGCCACCGTTACCGGCGCATCGAATTGTCGTTGCGAACCATCAGGAAGTTTTACTGAAACCATGTCACTCTCCAAAGCGGAAAAATACAAAAAATAATTGAGATAAAAGATGAGTCTAAAAAACGCAGACGAAAAAAAAGCACGGCGAGCCGTGCTTTTTCAGTTTGTTTCAAACGAAAAGTATCCTCGACTAGAGTCGCTCCCAAACCAGTTTAGTGGTAGTTCGCGGTGTCATAACCAGGGATGCCTTTCTCGCTCTTAACTATAATGTTTTAATAATTTTAAAATCTTTGGTAGGCACGATTGGACTCGAACCAACGACCCCTACCATGTCAAGGTAGTGCTCTAACCAGCTGAGCTACGCGCCTAAGAAACAAGAGTATAGCAGAGCCTTTAGGAAAATTGCTAGTCCCCTCGGTCAAAATATTTCCATGGACCTTATAAGCCTGGATACTAAACCTGCATATTTAGCTCTACCCGCTGAAAGAACTGCATCCGAAAAATTGCCATGCATATATGATCCCGCCTTAGGCTACACTAATGCCATATTCAATACAGCACCATACCCTACATGACCTCCCCCTCCCATCATCAGAGCAGCGAGCATTTGCATGACCACCGGCGTGGCGATGCGCAGCACAGACATTATTTTGAAAACCGCAGTCAAAAAATTCTGGCATGGGCACTGGGCCTGACCCTGAGTTTTGCTGGCGTCGAAGTTGCATTTGGCTTCCTTTCAAATTCCCTGGCCCTGATCTCTGATGCGGGGCACATGGTGACTGATGCCGCCGCCCTGGGCCTGGCTCTGCTGGCACAAATCATCGCCAAGCGCCCGCCTACGGCAAAAAATTCTTTTGGCTTTGGCCGTGCTGAGGCGCTGGCAGCTTTTGTAAATGGTTTGGCCATGCTGGGTGTGATTGCCTGGATATGTAAGGAAGCGATACAAAGATTTTCTGCGCCAGAAACCGTGCAAGGCGGAACCGTCATGCTGGTAGCAGGCATAGGCCTGGCCATCAATATCGTCGTTGCCTGGGTGCTATCGCATGATAAAGAGAGCGTGAATACCAAGGCTGCCCTGGTTCACGTCATGGGAGATTTACTGGGCTCCATTGCCGCGATTATTTCCGGCGCGGTCATTTACAAAACCGGCTGGATGCAAATCGACCCACTGCTATCGATTTTTGTTTCCCTGCTGATTTTAAAATCCACTTTGTCGGTTTTAAAGGAGTCTTATCATTTCCTGATGGAAGGCGTGCCACACCATATAGACTACGTGCAGATCGGCACCGACCTGGAAAACATCAATGGCGTCTTGTCAGTACATGACTTGCATGTATGGGAAATGTCACCAGGCTACCCTGCCCTGATCGGTCACCTGGAAATCGAAGACCTCAGCGCGTGGCCACGCATTTTGGAAAACGTCAAGACCATGCTACTCGTCAAGCACAAGATTGATCATATAACGATACAGGCAGAAGTCACCGAGAGCGATGAATATCGAGATTAGATATAGACACGGGAAAAACCACCATCCGGTGCAAACATTTCAATTCCTGCGCACTTCCAGCACACCGCTAACTTCATGCAACACATGTAGCGCCTTTTGCAACTGAGTCGTGCCACCTATCTCTACAGTAAACGACATGCGCGCCTGTGCTTTTGCACTCTGGGTATTGACGCCTATCACATTGATCTTTTCGCGGGAAAATACTTCGGAAATATCACGCAACAACCCTTGCCTGTCCTGCGCCAGCACGAAAATATCGACTGGATAAACCGTGTCCTTACCATGATCACCCCAGGTAGTTTGTATCACCCTCTCTGGTGCCTTATTGCGCATTTCGGCGAAATTCTTGCAACTCAGGCGATGTATTGACACGCCTTTGCCGCGAGTGACAAATCCAACGATATCATCTGGAGGTGCTGGTTTGCAGCAGCGCGCCAGTTGCGTCATCAATCCTTCCGTACCTACCACCAGCACGCCCGACTTGGCACCTTGAGTAACGCTGGACGCCCGGCTCTTGTTGGTGAAACTGAGTTCGTCAGGCTCGACCTCGGGTACGTTTTCCCGTAAGACGGTTTCTATTTGCCTGAGACTGAATTCATCTTTACCGACAGACAGGAAGAGATCATTGACATCAGCAAAACCCAGCTTGCGCGCCAGTTCTTCAAGATTGACTGCTGTCTTCCCTTCACGCTGCAAAGTTTTTTCTACCAGAGCACGGCCATTCGACAGTGTTTCCTCCTGATCGATAGCATTGAACCACGCACGGATTTTGGTGCGTGTACGAGTACTGGCAGAGTAATCTGGCGAGAGCCAGTCACGCGATGGCCCCGCCTGGGAAGACCCTGCCTTGAGAGTAATGATCTCAACCGTCTGTCCATTTTGCAAAGGTGTATTCAGCGGCACCATGACATTGTCTACCCGCGCACCGCGGCAACGATGACCGACATCAGTGTGCAAATGATAGGCAAAATCCACAGGCGTGGAATTGCAGGGCAATTCTATGACCCGTGCTTGCGGGGTCAGCACATAGATACGGTCATCGAGGCTGGCTGCCTTGAGTTTTTCCACCCACTCACGCTGCAATTCCTCCTGCTCGACGACGACATCAGTGACGTCAGTTTTCCAGGCCAGCAATTGCCTGAGCCAGGCGATTTTTTCATCATATTCTTGCGTTGAAAAATTCGAACCACCTGATTCTTTATAGCGCCAGTGTGCTGCCACACCATATTCGGCAAACTGGTGCATTTCTCGCGTACGTACCTGCACTTCCAGCGGCCTGCCATCCTCCACCACCACGACCGTGTGCAGCGACTTATAGCCATTCGGCTTGGGACGGGAAATATAGTCGTCAAATTCCTTGGGTATCGGAACCCAGGCGTTGTGTACTATGCCAAGTACGGTATAGCAATCCTTGATGTCATCGACGATGACGCGGAAAGCACGCACGTCATACAGCTCATCAAAATTGACCGACTTGCCCTTCATCTTTTTCCAGATGCTATAGATATGCTTGGGACGCCCGGACACTTCAGCCTTAATGCCGGCTATCTGCAATTCCTTATTCAGTCTTTCGATCGCATTGACAACAAAGCTCTCGCGCTCCAGGCGCTTTTCTTCCAGCATCTTGGCAATGCGCTTGTATTGCACAGGCTCCAGGAAGCGAAAAGATAGGTCTTCCAGTTCCCATTTGAGTTGCCAGACACCGAGGCGGTTTGCCAGTGGCGCGTACAAGTCCATGGTTTCACTGGCGTATTGCTGGGCAGCGCCATCTTCGCGCTTGCATTCAGCAAAATACCGCAAGGTAGTTACCCTGGACGCCAAACGCACCAGTACTACGCGCATGTCGGTGGCCATGGCCAGCACCATCTTGCGCAGGGTTTCCATCTGGCTGGCGGCTTTTTCAGCAGCGTCTTTGCCACGGCCAACATCGTGTTGCGTCAAAGCGGCTTCACGCAATTTCATCAGGCGACGTATGCCGGTGACCAGATCGGCGATTTCCTTGCCGAAGCGGATTTCTATCTGCTCTGCCGCAATCGGGTTCAATTCTGGCAATTCAAACAGGATGGCAGCGATACGGGTATCAACATCAGTACGCAACATGGCCAGTGTAGCCACCACGCCATTGACAAACTGCAGGGCGTTTTGCTCAGTGATCACGCATTTACTGGCATACAGCGGCGTCACGTATTCCAGGGCAGCCATGACGCGTTCAGCGTCGGCTTCCGATAAGCCTTCCAGCAAAGCGGCTTCTGTTGCTGTAGTCGATATTGATACCATATGATTTATATCTGCGCTGCAGTGACAACGACCTCTATAAGCCAGTCAGGATTGGCCAGTCTGGCTTCTACCGTGGCACGTGGTGGCGAATTACCCTGGGCGACCCAGGCATCCCATACCTGGTTCATGCTACCTATCAGACTGATGTCAGACAAGAATATCTGGCAACTGAGTATGCGCGACTTGTCGCTACCCGCTTCTGCCAGCAAGCGGTCAATATGGGCCAGCACTTGTGCCGTTTGCCCTGCTATATCCTGAGTGGCGTCGTCTGGAATTTGCCCGGCAAGATAAACGACCTTATTAAAAATCGCGGTTTCGGACAAACGCGGGCCTACGTGAAATCTTTGGATACTCATTTTTCTTAACTTTAGTTCAATAAAAAATCAACAGCCACCGCGATCTGCTCTGGCTGAAGGAAAGTTGGGGCATGCCCCACACCAGCAAATTCCACCAACCGAGCACGCGGACCGCGCTGTGTCATCACTTGCGCAGATTCAGCAGTCAGCAAATCAGACTCTGCACCACGCACCAGCAAAGTCGGGCACGTTATCGCATCATACGCCGCCCATAGCATGGTCTGGGCAATTGCCGCCAGTTCTGGTGTACTGGCCTTGATAGGTTGGGCCAGACCGAGATCATAGTGTCGCACCCACTGCCCCTGCTCATTCTGACGCAGGACATCCCTCGCCAGCTTTTTCCACTGAGCTTCACTGTGAGGGCCAAAGGAAATCGAAATGGCCTTTATATAAGCCTGCGCCTCATCAAAGTTTTCAAAGCGCACGTCCTGACCTATGTATTCACCTATCCTGGCCAAAGCTTCAGGATTAAGCACTGGCCCCACATCATTCAACACGAGTTTTTTGATGGGATTGTCAGGCAAACTTGCAAGACTCATGCCTATCAATCCCCCCATGGAAGTACCAAACCAGTGCACGGTTTCGGCTTCCAGCCTGGCCAGCAAGCTGACCATATCACTGACATATTGCGGTATCTGGTAATGCATGGGATTGCGCAAACGGCCTGAATAACCGCGCCCGACCACATCCGGGCATACCACGCGGTACTCCTGGCACAGTGCTACGGCCAGGGAATCAAAGTCCTCAGCCACTCGCGTCACACCGTGAACACAGACTAATACCTTGGGATTAAGCGGGTCACCCCACTCTTTGTAAGACATGGTGTGCAAGCCGGTAGGCGAGATACATTGCACTGATTTGCGTCTGGCCTGCATGGATTTTCCTCGTGAACAGTATTTTTACTAGCGCATATGAACGACATTTTACCGTTCGTTGAGCTTAAAATCATTGTTAACTGTTGGAATGCATGTTTTTTAGACAAATTGAAACTTGCAGCCACTGGCATTAATACTATATACACCATGTACGAATAGCAGTTTTTTTGCGTCCCTTGCACAAAACCACACTTCAGGAGTCAGCATGTCAGCATCGTCCCTCAAAGGCAAAACCGCACTGGTTACAGGTTCCACTTCTGGCATAGGGCTGGGTATAGCCCGTTGCCTGGCTTCAGAAGGCGCAAATATCGTCTTCAACGGTTTTGGCGACAGGCAAGAGATACAGGTCCTGCAAAATGCCGTTGAAAACGAATTCGCGGTAAAAACGGCCTATCACAATGCTGACATGAGCAAAGCAGGAGAAATTGAAACCATGATGAGCTTTGCCAGCACGACTTTTGGTGGCATTGATATCCTGGTCAACAATGCCGGGATACAGCATGTCGCCAATATTGAAGACTTCCCGGTAGAAAAATGGGATGCCATCATCGCCATCAACCTGACCTCCAGCTTCCACACCACACGCCTGGCCTTGCCATATATGAAGCAAAAGAACTGGGGTCGCATCATCAATCTGGCATCCGTCCATGGCCTGGTTGCTTCTGCACAAAAATCTGCCTACGTGGCGGCCAAACATGGCCTGGTCGGCTTTACCAAGACCACGGCACTGGAAACAGCACAAACAGGCATTACCTGCAATGCCATCTGTCCCGGCTGGGTGTTAACGCCATTGGTGCAAAAACAGGTAGATGCACGAGCTGAAAGGGACAGCGTCGATAACGATACTGCCAAAAAGTTGCTATTAGCTGAAAAACAACCATCCGGCGAGTTCGTCACACCTGAACAATTAGGTGCTTTAGCAGTATTCTTTTGCAGCGACGCCGCCAGCCAGATACGCGGTGTTGCCTGGAATATGGATGGTGGCTGGGTAGCGCAGTAATACATAGCGCAACTGATCGTTAGTTGCCCTACCGAAGAACGAGAATGCGACGCTGACAATTTTTGCTTTCGTCGCATTTTCTTCAGATGTATAGTGTTGGGACACCATTTAAACGGGAGACTTTCATGCATATACTTGTCCGCCTTATCGGCATTTCAGTCATGGGCATGACGACTGCCACCTGCCTTGCCGCCGACAAAATGAAACCCGGCCTTTGGGAAATGACGATGAAGTCAGATGCCATGAAGGCCATGCCCAAGATCCCTCCTGAGCAACTGGAAAAAATGAAGCAGATGGGTATCAAAATGCCGGACATGCAAAATGGCGCAATGGTACATAAGATTTGCTACACCAAGGAAATGGTAGAGCAAGAAAAACCACCTGCCAGCGGTCGCGAACAGCAATGTCAAAGTAAGAATTTCAGCCGCTCAGGCAACGCCTATTCCGGCGACATTATCTGCGACATGCCAGAGATGAAAGGCACAGGAAATGTCAAAGGCAGCATCAGCCAGGACAGCATGACTTCAGTTTATGATTTCAAGGGTGTATCTCACGGCAAGCCGTATACCCAGCATATGGAAACCACAGGAAAGTGGTTGGGAAGCGATTGCGGTGATGTGAAGCCACCGATGATGCCACCGAAAAAATAGATCTACCTGAAGCCATATACCAAATCAAAAAGCCGCTGATCAGCGGCTTTTTGATTCCAAAACGAATTACACATCAGGCAACAGCACTGACATCCAGCGTTGCCTCAGTCTTGGCAATGATTTCTTCCTTGGCGACGCCAGTCGCCAACTCCACCAGCTTCAATCCTGCCGGAGTAACATCAATCACACCGAGGTCAGTAATAATACGGTTCACGACAGCCACGCCCGTCAGAGGCAAATTACAAGCCTTAAGGATTTTATGGGCATCGCCCTTGGCGACATGCTCCATCAAGACAACTACGCGACCTACCCCGGCCACCAGATCCATGGCACCGCCCATACCCTTGACCATTTTGCCAGGAATCATCCAGTTGGCCAGATCGCCCTGTTCGCTGACCTGCATCGCACCCAGAATAGCCAGGTTGATCTTGCCGCCGCGTATCATGGCGAAAGAGTCAGCCGAGCTGAATATGGACGAACCAGGCAAGGTGGTCACCGTTTGCTTGCCAGCGTTGATCATGTCGGGATCAACTTCTTCTTCTGTCGGGAAAGGGCCTATGCCCAGCAAGCCGTTTTCAGACTGCAACCAGACTTCCATGCCTTGCGGCACGTGATTGGCGACCATCGTCGGCAATCCTATACCCAGATTGACGTAAAAGCCGTCTTGCAGTTCTTGTGCTGCACGCGCAGCCATTTCATCACGATTCCATGCCATGTCTTGTCTCCTGCTATCTTAATTCGAAGGGCGTACGGTACGCTGTTCTATACGTTTTTCCGGATTGGCATTGACGACGATGCGCTGTACGAAAATACCTGGCGTGTGGACTTCATCCGGGTCCAGCTCGCCAATTTCTACCAGCACCTCAACCTCGGCTACCGTGATCTTGCCAGCCATCGCTACATTGGGGTTAAAGTTGCGTGCCGTCTTGCGATACACCAGGTTACCTGCCTTGTCAGCCTTCCAGGCCTTGACCAGAGATACGTCAGATACCAGTGAACGTTCCATCACATATTTCTGACCATCGAACTCGCGGATTTCCTTACCATCTGCAACAATAGTGCCGACGCCAGTCTTGGTGAAAAAGGCCGGAATACCGGCACCGCCGGCACGCAGTTTTTCTGCCAGCGTACCTTGTGGCGTGAATTCCAGCTCCAGCTCGCCTGCCAGGTATTGGCGCTCGAACTCCTTGTTTTCGCCGACATAGGAGGAAATCATTTTCTTGATCTGGCGCGTCGTCAACAACTGACCCAGACCAAAGCCGTCAACACCGGCATTATTTGAAATGGCGGTCAGCTCCCTGACTCCAGAATCGCGCAGGGCAGCAATCAGTGCCTCAGGTATGCCACACAGTCCAAAACCGCCTACCGCGATGGTCTGGCCGTCTTTAATAATACCAGCCAGAGCACTGGCTGCGTCAGGATAAACTTTGTCCATATTGTCCCCTCTCCAGGTTGTAAATCGATATTTCTTTTGTCAAATGGTTGCCTGCAACTTACCGCAAACAGCCAAACAAATCATTAGTCTTACAGGATATGATGCTGCGTTATACTGCGCAATACCGTAAAAATACGCCTTTACTACATCAATTGCACCAATGTCAGCGGAACCTGGAAATGAATGTCGTACAGCCTATCGATTTTGAATCCATATTTCAACACGCACCTGTTGGTATGTGCGTATCGCAAAACCGCATTATCCATGCCTGCAATGATGATCTGGCCAATATGTTTGGCTACCAAAAAGATGAATTGCTAGGGCAGTCTTTTCTGGTACTTTACCCTAGCCCTGACGAGTTTGAGCGTACCGGCGCACGCATCACTCCGATCATGAATGCCAAGGGCTATTATTCTGATGAACGCATCATGAAGCGCGCAAATCAAGACCTTTTCTGGTGCCATGTTTCTGGTCGAGGCCTGAACAAGGACAACCCGCATGCAGCTGGCATCTGGACTTTTGAAGACCTGAGTTCCAAACGCCCGGTCACGGCAGAACTAACGCCGCGTGAACGTGAAATCGCCGCCCTGCTGGTAGAAGGTAAAACCAGCAAGCTGATCGCTCGCCAGATTAATCTCAGCCCAAGAACAGTAGAAATGCACAGGGCAAAACTGATGCGCAAATTCAGTTCAGCGACATCCAGCGAACTGGTACACAAGTTGCTGGGCATCATGCGCTGAACAGCCAAGTTCCTCAAATTGCCTGAGTCGGCACCTGGCTTGCTTCATTGAAGCTAGCTCAACCTCAAATTCAAACCTTCACAGCTTTATTTTTACGCTTTGCGACTTTGATTTCACTGAGTTTTTGCTTGATCGCTTCGGGCAAAGCTTCAGACTTGCCAGTCTCGGCTGATACCCAGACGACCTTGGCCCCGCCTTCTGCATACAGGGCATAACCATCACCGACTGAACGCATTTCCTGCATGGTTTCAAAACTGCTGCGGCCTGCTGCGCCGATGTAGGTGCAAACTTCCACCTGCCCCGGATATTTCAACGGTTTTTTGAAAGTGCAATAGGCATTGACGATAACGGGGCCGTTGCCAGCCTCGTCTGGCAGGCACCCCATCATGCTCAGCCATTCTATACGCGCCTGCTCCATATAACGGAAGTACACGGTATTATTGACATGGCCCATGGCATCCATATCGCCCCACCTGATAGGAATGGTGACGGTATAGACCAACTTCTTTTCCGTAACCTTATTCTCTATCATTGCACGCTCATACCGTCATCGGCTGTGACGATCGCACCATTGAGGAAACGTGATTCTTCAGCCGCCAGCAAGAGCAGCAAACCATCGAGATCTTCAGGTGTGCCCACACGTTTTCTTGGCAGCATGTCGACCAGTTTTTGGCCAGCGTCTGTAGAAAAATAATCTGAATTGATTTCAGTAGAAATATAGCCAGGGCAAATCGCATTGACGTTAATGCCATACTTGCCCCACTCCACTGCCATGGCCTTGGTCATGTGTACGACCGCAGCTTTGCTCATGCAGTAAATGCCTATTTGCGGCAATACCCGCAAACCGGCAACCGAAGCGATGTTGATGATGCGATGTTGCTTTTTAGGATCACCCTTGTGGCGGGCGATCATGCGCTTGGCAGCTTCCTGCGCCACAAAGAAAGCACCACGCTGATTGGTATCCATGACATAGGCATAATCGTCGGGCGTAACATCGACCAGGCGTTGCGTGGTTGATACACCAGAGTTATTGATGAGGATATCGATAGGACCAGCCTCGGTCTCTGCATGGGCAATGGCTGATTTGATGCTGCCATAATCCGTAACATCGAGAGCAACCACATGAGCCGCACCACCTTCAGATTCGATTTCGGCACGCAATTCTTTAAGCCTGTCTATGCGCCGCGATGCCAGCACGACTTGTGCGCCTGCCTGCGCCAGAATTTTTGCAAATCGTGCGCCAAGACCACTGGAAGCACCAGTAACCAGTGCAATCTTGCCTTCGAAATTGACTTCTATGCCCATCTGACTCTCCGCAATATTTGGAATAAATTCACTAATCTATAAGACTCTATGATGACATACTGATTATGCTTGTGTTGTATGGATTTGAATTACTTGGCGATTTTTAAAGAAATTTTCCGGCTATTTTGTATGATCTTGATGCATACCAAAGTTGGCTCTGCGATAATTCTGTGTATTTTGTACATCCACAACAATAAAAATTCGAGCACACCCTCGCTTGCGCAATACATGGGTAGCAGATAACATGCTGACAGCAAATAAGCACGCTCGTTCGAAAATCTTCAGAAAGTGAAAAAAGCCATGACACAAAGCATACTTGAACAGTACGGCCCACGCGACGCAATGGAATATGACGTCGTCGTCGTCGGCGGCGGACCCGCTGGCCTGTCAGCTGCCATCAAGCTGAAGCAACTGGCCGCAGAAAAAGGCACGGAAGTCTCAGTCTGCGTACTGGAAAAAGGTGGCGAGCCTGGTGCCCATATCTTGTCTGGCGCCGTCATGGACCCAAAAGCGCTGACTGAACTCTTTCCGAACTGGAAGGAAATGGGTGCACCTTTAAATACAGAGGTTACTGAAGACCGTGTATTGATTTTGACTGAGAACAGCGCCTATCGCACTCCCAACTGGATGTTGCCTGCCTGCTTCGAAAATCATGGCAACTACATCGTTTCCCTGGCCAATGTTACTCGTTGGCTGGGTCAGCAGGCCGAAGCATTGGGCGTAGAGGTATTCCCTGGCTTTGCTGCAGCAGAAGTCTTGTACAACGAAGATGGCTCCGTCAAAGGCGTAGCGACCGGCAATATGGGGGTAGACCGTCATGGCCAGCCCTCTTCTTCTTTCCAGCTTGGCATGGAGTTGCATGCAAAGTACACCTTGTTTGCTGAAGGCGCACGCGGTCACCTGGGCAAACAAGTCATTGCCAAGTATGACTTAAATAAGGGTAAAGACCCGCAATCCTATGGCATAGGGATCAAGGAATTATGGGAAATCGATCCCAAGCAGCACAAACAAGGCCTGGTCGTGCATACGACTGGCTGGCCTTTGATGGACCAGTACAGCGGCTCTTTCCTGTATCATCTGGAAGATAATCTGGTGGCAGTTGGTTATGTGGTTGGACTTGCTTATGAAAACCCTTATCTGTCGCCTTACGAAGAATTCCAGCGCTTCAAGACCCACCCTGCAATTCGCACTTTCTTTGCAGGCGGCAAACGTGTTTCTTATGGCGCAAGAGCAATTACTGCTGGCGGTTTGCAATCACTGCCTAAACTGGTGTTCCCGGGTGGTGCATTGATAGGATGTGATGCTGGCTTCTTGAACATGAGCCGTATCAAGGGTAGCCATGCCGCAATCAAGACCGGCATGCTGGCTGCTACAGCAGCTTTTGAAGCCGTATCTGCCAACCGTCAGCATGATGAACTGAGCGCTTATTCAACCTCCTTTGAGCAATCCTGGCTGCATGAAGAGTTGTACACTGCACGCAATGTCAAAGCTTTGCTCAAGCGCGGCACTTATGGCTCGCCGCTGGTATGGCTGGATCAGGTAGTATTACGCGGCAAGGCGCCCTGGACTCTGCGTCACAACAAGGCAGATCATGAATGTCTTCGACCTGCTTCGGAATTTACACCTATCGTTTATCCCAAGCCAGATGGCAAACTGACTTTTGATCGTTTGTCCTCAGTTTTTATCTCGAATACCAATCACGCTGAAGACCAGCCTATTCATCTGACTTTGAAAAATGCCGATGTACCTGTATCCATTAACCTAGCAAAATTTGCCGGGCCTGAGGCACGCTACTGCCCGGCGGGTGTGTATGAATTTGTGAAGAACGAAGAAGGTGCAGACCGCTTGCAAATCAATGCGCAAAACTGCGTGCATTGCAAAACTTGCGATATCAAGGACCCAACTCAGAATATCGTCTGGGTGACGCCTGAAGGTGGCGGAGGACCAAATTATCCAAACATGTAACATGAGGCGCTGATTAAGCTACTGCGCGACCTTACTTTTAGCCTGCTGTTTTTGCAAATTCGTCGTCGTACGCTTGTACGACTGCGCTTCTTAACTAAAATTAAGGCCGCTCGCTACGCTTACTCAGCGCCTCCTGTGACGGAAATTGGACAACAGAACCAAACAAAAAAAAGCCGCTGATCAGCGGCTTTTCTCGTTTGCAAAGACTTTTACGACTTCAAGTTTCAATCACCACTTACCGGCCAGGATTTTTTCCAGCCAGAATGTGCCTATGACGGTTTTTACGTCGGTGATCTGGCCGGATTTGATCCAGTCCAGCATTTCTGGCAGTGTGGCGGTGAAGACTTCGAGGAATTCTTCTTCATCCAGAGCCGCCGGCCCCGCAGTCAAACCCTTGGCAAGGTAGATGTCCAGATGTTCGTCCGAATAAGCGATGGCGTTGTGTATGGTGCAGACGAAAGACCAGTCGCTTGCGGTATAGCCGGTTTCTTCGCGCAACTCACGCTGCGCGCAGAGTAAGGGGTCCTCACCTGCATCTATCTTGCCAGCCGGGAACTCAATGAAGACTTGATGCAAGGGATAGCGGAACTGCTTTTCCAGCAAGATGCGGCCATCATCAAACAAGGGGATGATGACGACTGCACCAGGGTGGCGTATGTATTCACGTGTGGCAGTCTGCCCATCTGGCAAAGATACAACATCTTTATCGACCTTGAGAAAACTGCCTTCATACACCAGCTCACTGCTGAGTTTTCGTTCTTGCAAATCCAGTTTACTGGTGACTTGCTCAGCCATGATGGTGCTTCAGGTAGCGATAAACAAAACCTGGGAAAGCCAATACCAGGAATAGACAGGCATTGATGGCATAGAATTCCCAGCGCTGCGGGAAGCGATTGCCAGCTGCAGATTCCAGGACAAAAGCGATGGCGCCGACGCAAAAGTACAGGATGATGAGCTCAAAAAGACGCAGCCACAGAGATTTTATAACTGGAGCGGATGTATCCTTCAAGCTTTGAATATGGATAGGCTTTTCAAGCGAGCCATCGCTTGAAGAAAATACCAATCCGTTCACACGCGGATCTGCAACTGGCAAATCAGTTGTCGGCACATCTCCCGTAGCCCGAGAGAACATCGATTTAAGAAATGCGAAGCGCTGCAAGGCGATGATAGCAAAGCAGCGTTCATTCAAGAAAGGCAGGTTGGCAGCAAGAACTGCCAACGCAATGATCAACCAGGTAGATGCAGAATTACCCACTGCTAGCCGTATCAGTATTTAAGAGTATTTGAGATGGCATTCACGCAGGCTGTCATCAAAGACCCAGGCATGATACCCAAGACCAGGACGAGCAAGCCATTCACGCTCAAGACCATACGCATGTCAGGGCTGGCGACGATAGGGCTATGGTCCAGCGGCTCATCAAAGTACATCAGTTTGACGACGCGCAGGTAATAGAACGTACCAATCAGGGAGAACAATACGGCAACTATAGCCAGCCACAATTTACCAGTGGACAAAACTGCTTCCAGGACTGACAGCTTGGCGTAGAAACCCATCATTGGCGGGATACCAGCCAGGGAGAACATCAACAACAACATGACAAATGCGAACCAGGGGCTGCGCTTGTTCAAGCCCTTCAAATCTTCGAGGTTCTCTGCTTCAAAGCCTGAGCGTGCCAACAACATAATGACGCCAAAAGTGCCCAGCGTCGTCAATACATAAGTGATGCTATAGAACATGGATGAGCTGTAAGCATCAACTGCCAGCGAAGAATCGCCATTTGCCACACCAGACAAGAGGCCCAGCAACATGAAACCCATTTGCGAAATAGTGGAGTAAGCCAGCATACGCTTGAGATTGGTTTGTGCAATCGCGGTCAGGTTACCTATCGCCATCGACAAGACAGCCAGCACGACCAGCATTTGCTGCCAATCAACAGCCAGCGGAAACAAGCCTTCGACCAGCAAACGGAAAGTGATAGCAAATGCGGCAAGCTTGGGGGCGCCGCCCAATAGCAAAGTGACTGCTGTAGGTGCGCCATGATAAACGTCGGGTACCCACATATGAAAAGGCACAACTCCCAGTTTAAAGGCCAGACCAGCAACCAGGAAAACAATACCGAATACCAGAATGGTTTTGTTAGCAGTCGCAGTGGCAGTTACCTTCACCACTTCACTCAATTGCAACGAACCAGTAGCACCGTACAACATGGAGATGCCATACAACATGAAACCAGAAGCCAGTGCACCGAGAATGAAGTACTTCATTGCTGCTTCAGTAGACACTGTGTGATTACGACGCAAGGCAACCAGTGCATACAGAGAAAGGGACATCAATTCCAGACCCAGGTAAATCACCAAGAAGTTATTACCGGAAATCATCACCATCTGGCCGAGCAAGGCAAACAGAGCCAATACATAGTATTCGCCACCCAGATGCGTATTCGTCATGGCGCGGTCACTGACGTATTGACGCGAATAAATCAGGGTAACGCCGACGGCGATATAAGAAAACAATTTCAACAGCACTGACATTGGGTCAGAAACAAACATATTATTACTGACGTATTCCGACTTCACCGTATCAGCGAATGCCACAGTCAAGACACCACAGATCGTCACTGCAATTATGCTGAGTGCATAAGTCACATTGCGTTTGCTGTCTGGCAAAAACATATCTATAAGCAAGATGGCACAAATGGCCAGCAGCAAAAAGATTTCAGGAAAAAGTGGTATCAGGTTCATATTATTCATTTTTTACTAGCATTGATCTGCTGCCACAACGGCCTGAAACAGACTGTCGTGGCTTGCGTATCCAAATTCCCGGTCAAGGTGTCAGCTTAGGGACTGCCACATGTTTTAACAGATCAGCTACCGAGACCTGCATTGCATCTGTAAATGGAGCCGGATACAAACCCATCACCAGCACCGCAATCGCCAACACACCCAGCATAAAGAATTCACGTTTATTCAGGTCGCTCAGATGGGCCACATGTTCATTCGTGATATTACCGAACACTACACGCTTGACCATCCACAAGGAGTAGGCTGCGCCAAATATCAGGGCTGTCGCTGCCAGCATGCCT
This sequence comes from Undibacterium sp., assembly GCF_030683615.1. Lineage (NCBI taxonomy): Bacteria > Pseudomonadati > Pseudomonadota > Betaproteobacteria > Burkholderiales > Oxalobacteraceae > Undibacterium > Undibacterium sp. The sequence continues at coordinate 203,438 of NZ_JAUXQE010000036.1, read as the reverse complement.
ATCCAAAAATTGAACTGTACTGCACCCAGTATCACCATGAACTCACCAACGAAACCGGATGTTGCCGGCAAGCCGCAGTTAGCCATGGAGAACAGCACGAACAAGGCGGCAAACTTGGGCATGGTATGAACCACACCGCCGTAGTCAGCAATTTCACGGGAGTGTACGCGGTCATACAAGACACCGATACACAGGAACATCGCGCCAGAGATAAAACCGTGAGAAATCATTTGTACGATAGCGCCCTGCACCGACATGTCGTTGAACATGAAGAAACCCAGCGTCACGAAGCCCATGTGGGCAATCGAAGAATATGCCACCAGCTTTTTCATGTCTTTTTGCACCAGTGCCACCAGACCGATATAAATCACAGCAATCAGCGACAGCGTGATCATGAAGCCCGCCATGTAATGGCTGGCGTCAGGCGCAATTGGCAGCGAGAAACGCAGGAAGCCATAGGCACCCAGTTTCAGCATGATAGCGGCCAGTACAACTGAACCACCAGTAGGCGCTTCAACGTGAGCATCTGGCAACCAGGTATGCACCGGCCACATTGGAACCTTAACTGCGAACGCCATCAGGAAGGCGCAGAAAATCATGATCTGGGTAGTCAAAGGCAAAGGCAATTTGTGCCATACCAAGATATCAAAGGAATGACCGGCTTTCAGGTACAGATAAATGATGGCAATCAGCGTCAGCAAGGAACCCATCAAGGTGTACAGGAAAAACTTGAATGCAGCATAGACGCGATTCGGTCCACCCCAGACACCAACGATGATGTACATGGGGATCAGCGTGGCTTCGAAGAAGACATAGAACAACATGCCATCAGTTGCGCAGAACACGCCTATCATCAAACCGGATAAAATCAGGAAAGCACCCATGTACTGGGAAACTTGCTTTTCTATGACTTCCCAGGCGGCTATTACCACGATCACAGTGATAAAGGCAGTCAAAGGCACGAGCCACAAAGAGATACCGTCGATACCCAGTGAATAAAACACATTGAAGCGCTCTATCCAGGCGTGTTTTTCAACAAACTGCATGCCATGAGCTGCATTGTCAAAAAGTTTAATCAATGGCAGCGTCACAATGAAGCTGCAGATGGAGCCGATAAGGGCAACACCGCGGACCAAAGCGGGATTATCATCGCGACCAAAGGCCAGTATGAAGATACCGAAAACAATCGGCAACCAGATCGCGAGGCTAAGTAGAGTAGAAGTTGACTGCATAATAATTATCTTTTTATAGCCGTGGTCACTTATTTAGCAAAGGGAAACAGCACTGTGTAAGCCAGGAAACCCATTACGCCGAGTATCATCACAAATGCATAGTGATAGATATAACCACTCTGCAAATGACGTATCAATCTTGAGACCCAGCCAACCAATTTCGCGCTGCCGTTAACAAGCAGGCCATCAATGAGACCTTTGTCACCGATGTTCCACAAACCACCGCCGAGCATGCGTGCACCACCTGCAAATACGATCTCATTAAAACGATCCAGGTAGTATTTATTTTCAAGTAAGGTGTACAGAGGGCTAACGGCTTTCTTGATGGCTGCAGGAATACCTGGTTTGACCATGTAGAACACATAGGCAGTCACAACACCCGCAACCGCCAGCCAGAATGGCGCAGTCGTGAATGAGTGCAAGCCCATGGCGCCAGCACCGTGGAACTCTTCCTTGAGCACTTTCATGGCGTGATGTGCATCATTGACAAAAATAACTCCATCGAAAAAGCTGCCGTACAACATAGGTTTGATAGCAATCGCACCAATAACTAGCGAAGGAATCGCCAACAAAACCAAAGGCAACCAAACTACCATCGGAGACTCATGCGGCTTTTGACCAGGAGCCAGACCATGGTGATGATCGTCATGATGGTCATCAGCAGCATGGTGATCATAATGTGCATGTGCCTTGCCAAAATTTTCCTTTCCATGGAAGACCAGGAAATACATGCGGAAGGAATAGAAAGCCGTGACAAACACGCCCGCAAGTACAGCAAACTGAGCAAAACCTGCCCCAGGCAAATTGCTGAGCTGCACTGCTTCGATAATACTGTCCTTGGAATAGAAACCGGACAGGAAAGGTGTGCCTATCAATGCAAGGGAACCAATCAGGGAAGTCAGCCAGGTGATACGCATGTACTTCCACAAGCCACCCATGTTACGGATGTCCTGATCATGGTGCATACCGATAATCACTGAACCGGCACCAAGGAACAACAGCGCTTTAAAGAAAGCATGTGTCATCAGATGGAATACCGCCACCGAGTAGGCAGAAGCACCCAGTGCCACTGTCATGTAACCCAGTTGCGACAGTGTGGAGTACGCTACCACACGTTTGATATCGTTCTGAATAATGCCCATGAAACCCATGAACAGCGCAGTAATCGCACCAATGACCAGGATGAAAGACAAAGCCGTGTCAGACAACTCAAACAATGGCGACATGCGCGCTACCATGAAGATACCCGCAGTAACCATGGTCGCCGCGTGGATCAGTGCAGAAATCGGGGTTGGGCCTTCCATCGAATCTGGCAGCCAGACATGCAAAGGGAATTGTGCTGATTTACCCATGGCACCGATAAACAGACAGATACAGGCAACTGTAATCAACATCCAGTCGGTATGCGGCAACAACATGGTTGCCAATTCATTTTTCTTGGCAAACACTTCGACATAATTCATGGAGCCGGTATTCGCTACCAGCAAGCCGATCCCGAGAATGAAACCAAAGTCACCGACACGGTTGACCAGGAAGGCCTTCATGTTGGCGTAAATAGCCGTCGGTTTGGTGTACCAGAAACCGATGAGCAAATAAGAAACCAGACCCACAGCTTCCCAGCCAAAGAACAATTGCAGGAAGTTGTTGCTCATGACCAGCATCAGCATGGCGAAGGTGAACAAGGAGATATACGAGAAGAAACGGTTATAGCCCTCGTCTTCTGCCATATAGCCTATGGTGTAAATATGCACCATCAGCGACACAAAGGTCACGACGCACATCATCATTGCCGTCAGATTATCGACCATGAAGCCGACTTCCAGCTTCATGTTACCAACCTTCATCCATTGATATAAGGTCGCGTTATAAGTCTCAGCGCCACCCATCAAGGCAGACAAGGTCATACAAGAAATGATCAATGCAATCAGCACACCAAGTATGGTCACTGTATGCGAGACCTTACGGCCAACCACATTGCCGAAAAACTTCGTTCCTAGCAAGCCTGCAATAGCAGACCCTACCAGGGGCGCCAGTGGTACTGCCAATAATAATTGTGGGTTAAGTTGCCCCGCCATGATGACCCTTTGTTAGCTTTATTACTTTTCTAAATCGCCAGCGTATACCGGATTGTCGTGAATCACGACATTCCGCACCATTAACCTTATTAACCTTTTAATGCATCCAGATCTTCGACATTGATAGTGTCCAGATTACGGAACAAGACCACCAGTATCGCCAGACCTATTGCTGACTCAGCAGCAGCAACGGTAAGGATAAAGAATACAAATACCTGCCCTGCCGCATCACCCAGGTAATGGGAGAACGCGATGAAATTGATATTCACAGCCAGCAACATCAATTCAATCGCCATCAGCAAGACGATGATGTTTTTACGATTGAGGAAAATACCGACGATGGAAATCGCAAACAGGATTGCGCCCAAAATCAGGTAGTGCGTTAAACTCAAAGTCAAAGCCATTTAAGCCTCCTCCTGCTTTACAGTTGCTGCCGCAGCAGTTGCATTATTCTCAGCGCGCTCAGATTCAGCTTTCATGCTGACGATGCGGATACGGTCCTTGGCTTTCACTTTAACTGCCGCTGCCGGATCAAAATACTTGCTGTCTTTGCGACGACGCAAAGTCAATGCAACCGCGGCAATGATAGCCAGCAACAAAATGGCTGCAGCGACTTCAAAAGCCAATTGATAATTCGTGAAAATCTCTATACCCAGATACTTGGTATCACCTATCTTGTCAGCTGCAGCTGGAACATGATTGTCTGGACGCAGGAAACCGCGCCACAACACTGCAGCCATTTCAAGCACGATCACGCCGCCAACAACGGCTGCCAGTGGAAAATGGCTCCAGAACCCCTCCCTGAGTTTGTCGAGATTAATATCCAGCATCATCACCACAAACAGGAACAGCACCATGACTGCGCCGACATATACCAGCACCAGGACGATGGCCAGGAATTCGGCCTTCAGCAACATCCAGATACCAGCGGCATTGAAAAAGGTCAGGACCAGGAACAAGGCTGCATGCACAGGATTACGTGCAGAAATGACCTGGATCGCAGCGACTATCATGATCGCCGAGAAAACATAAAATAAAACGGTAGTAAATTCCATATCGAACCAGATCCAGTTAGCGGTATGTGGCATCAGCGGCACGTGCTGCTGCAATTTGTGTCTCGTAACGATCACCTACAGCCAGCAACATCTCTTTGGTGAAATACAGATCGCCGCGTTTTTCACCGTGATATTCCAGTACATGGGTTTCCACGATGGAATCAACCGGGCAAGACTCTTCGCAGAAACCGCAGAAGATGCACTTGGTCAGGTCAATGTCATAACGGGTAGTACGACGAGTACCGTCAGCACGCTGATCAGATTCGATCGTAATCGCCATTGCCGGGCACACTGCTTCACACAATTTACAGGCGATGCAGCGTTCTTCCCCATTCGGGTAGCGACGCAGGGCGTGAAGACCACGGAAACGTGGTGACTGCGGTGTTTTTTCCTCAGGAAATTGCACCGTAATCTTGCGGGCGAACATATAGCGGCCTGTCAGGGCCAGGCCCTTGATCAGTTCACGCAGCATCAGGCTGCCAAAAAAATCCTTGATTGCTTCCATTTTTTTAGCCTCTTACTTCCAAATATTCCATGGAGATTGTATCCATGCTGCGACGATAACCAGATATACCAGAGTCATCGGGATAAATACCTTCCAGCCCAAGCGCATGATCTGATCATATCGATAGCGTGGGAAGGATGCGCGCGCCCAGATAAACATGGAAACCACAACAAAAGTCTTGATGCCAAGCCAGATCCAGCCAGGAATAAAATCCAGGAAGCTGAACGGTGCAGACCAGCCGCCGAGGAACATCAGGGATGCCATGGCAGAGATCAAAATCATGTTGGCATATTCAGCCAGGAAGAACATGGCGAAAGACATACCAGAGTATTCAACCATGTGACCGGCAACGATCTCGGATTCACCCTCAACTACGTCAAACGGATGACGGTTGGTTTCAGCAATACCAGAAATCACATACACCACGAACATAGGCAACAATGGCAACCAGTTCCAGGAGAACAGGTTGAAACCATGGCTGGCAGCAAAGCCTGTAGTTTGCGCATTGACGATATCAGTCATGTTCAGACTGCCAGATACCATCAGTACGATGACCAGTACGAAGCCCATGGCGATTTCATACGACACCATCTGTGCAGATGCACGCATGGCACCAAGGAAAGCATACTTGGAGTTGGATGCCCAACCGGCGATGATGATGCCGTAGACTTCCATCGAAGTGATCGCCATGATCAGCAGCAATCCGGCATTCACGTTTGCCAATACAGTTTCAGGGCCGAAAGGAATCACTGACCAAGCTGCCAGCGCAGGCATGATGGTCATGATAGGCGCCAGCACGAACAAGACTTTATTTGCCTTGGCCGGGATGATGATTTCTTTAAGCAGCAATTTCAACGCATCGGCGATAGGTTGCAGCAAACCTGCAGGACCTACACGATTCGGGCCAAGACGAATGTGCATCCAGCCTATCATCTTGCGTTCCCACAAGGTCAGGTAGGCTACGCAACCCATTACTGGCAAAGTAATGCAAACGATCTTGATCAGTGTCCACAATGGCAACCACAAGGCGCCAAGGTAGTGCTGACCCAATTCTTGGATAGAGAGCAGCAAATTCATTATGCACGCTCCAGTTTGATGGCACCGAACATGCCGTCCAGATTACTTGTCAGGCTATGGCCTGCAGCAATCCTGACTACATTATCAGGCAAGGATTTATCGATTCCAACAGGGATCAGGGTAGAACCTGTCTTGCTCAGTCTGACCATGTCACCTTCGGCGATACCGAGTTTGCTGGCATCAGCGGAGCTGATCCATGCTTGCGGTGCGCGGGCATCGGCTGTCAGTTGCAGAGACTCTGCACGGCGTACGATCGCATCTGTGCTGTAAATGCCAACATCCGCAATACGCTCCATGCCTGCAGCAGCATTGGTAGAAACCACTGGAGCCAGTTTGGCCAGGTTATTCAATTGCGTCGTCAGGTCAGCTTGCGTCAATACTGTTGCACGCACCGCTTCTGCTGTTTCAAAATCAAAGTTTTCCAGGCCCAGCAAATTGCCGAGTACACGCAAGACTTTCCATGCCGGACGGGTATCGCCCAGAGGCTTGACCACACCATGGAAGCTTTGTGCGCGGCCTTCGCAGTTCACAAAAGTACCAGATGTCTCTGTGTAAGGAGAAACTGGCAGCAGGACATCTGCATATTCTGCACCATGCTTGAATGGTGACATGACGACGACCATTTCAGCATTATCCAATGCTGCTTTGGCTTGTACCGGATGCGCGCTGTCAAGCAAAGGCTCGGCGTGCAAAACGATGTAGGCTTTTTTGGCTTCCGTGAATACTGGCTTGGCATTATTAGCAGGAATGGCATTTGCCAGGTAGCCGCCAACTGTGTTTGCTGCTTCTGTCAAATAACCGAAATCACTACCTGTGTTTTCAGCTATCCATTGTGCCAAGGCGTGCAATTGCGATGCTTCTGGATGGTAAGACGCTGTGTTACCGAGGAAAACACCCGATTTGCCAACCAACAGGCTAGCCGCAATTGCTTCTGCTTTGGCAGATACCTGTACTGCTTCAAAACCAGCAGGTTTGGCGATTTCTTTTTTAGCTGCGATAGCAACCGCAACCTCTGCCAGGAAGGCTGTCCATAGCGATGGTGCGACGACTGCATTGTTTGCCAGTTTGATCAGCAATTCATCATTCGTTGCGTTCAGGATGCTGAGCTTGGCCCCCATTTTTACGGATTGACGCAGACGCGCTGCCAGCAAAGGATGGTCTTTACGCAGGAAAGAACCAATCACGAAAACATTTTTCAACTGACCAAACCTGGCGATGCTGGTGCCCAGCCAAGGCTTGACAGAAGAATTCAAAGTAAAGTCAGACTGGCGCAGACGGAAATCAACATTGTCCGAACCCAGACCACGTACTACGCGTTGCAACAACGCCAGTTCTTCCAGAGTCGAGCTAGGTGCAGCAACAGCGGCGATAGCATCAGCACCATGCTCATGCTTGACGTTACGCAAACCATGCGCAACGTATTCGAGCGCTGTTTGCCAGTCAGTTTCCTGCCATTGACCGCCTTGCTTGATCATGGGCTTGGTCAGGCGTTCGGTACTATTCAGTGCTTCATAAGAGAAACGGTCTTTATCAGAAATCCAGCATTCATTGATTTCTTCATTTTCCAGAGGCACCACGCGCATGACCTTGTTGTTCTTGACCTGAACAATCAGGTTGGAACCCAGGCCATCATGGGCGCTGACCGATTTACGACGTGACAATTCCCAGGTACGGGCAGAATAACGGAAAGGCTTGGATGTCAGCGCGCCTACTGGACACAGATCGATCATATTGCCTGACAGTTCAGAATCAACCGTTTTGCCGACGAAGGAAGTAATTTCAGAATGTTCGCCACGGTTGAGCATGCCCAACTCCATGACACCAGCGATTTCCTGGCCGAAACGTACGCAACGCGTGCAGTGTATGCAACGGCTCATTTCTTCCATGGATACCAGTGGACCTACGTCCTTGTGGAATACCACGCGTTTTTCTTCTTCGTAACGGGATGCAGTGCCACCATAACCAACAGCCAGATCCTGCAACTGGCATTCACCGCCTTGATCGCAGATAGGACAATCCAGTGGGTGATTGATGAGCAAAAATTCCATCACTGCTTTTTGTGCTTTTACTGCCTTGTCGCTGGAAGAACGGACGATCATGCCCGCTGTCACAGGCGTGGCGCACGCAGGCAAAGGCTTCGGTGCTTTTTCAACCTCGACCAGACACATGCGGCAGTTGGCCGCAATAGATAATTTTTTGTGATAGCAAAAGTGCGGGATGTAGGTGCCAAGTTTATTGGCAGCGTCCATCACCATACTGCCCTCTTGGACTTCGACTTTTTTGCCGTCTATTTCGATTTCAACCATGGTCTACTCTAAGTGTGCTAACCGAAGCTGGCTTACATGTAAGTGGGCACCAAGCAATGCTTATGCTCGATGTGATATTCAAATTCTTCGCGGAAATTCTTGATCATTGCGCGTACAGGCATCGCAGCTGCATCGCCCAGAGCGCAAATCGTTTTGCCCTGAATATTGTCAGCGATGGAGTTCAGCATATCCAAATCGTCCGGACGGCCATGACCATGTTCTATCCTGTGTACCATGCGATACAACCAGCCGGTTCCTTCACGGCAAGGTGTGCACTGACCACAAGATTCTTCAAAATAGAAATAAGACAGGCGCAACAGTGATTTCACCATGCAGCGTGTTTCATCCATGACGATGACGGCACCAGAACCCAGCATGGACCCAGCCTTGGCGATGGAGTCATAGTCCATGTCAGTCGCCATCATGACTTCACCAGTCAATACCGGCATGGATGAGCCACCAGGAATAACTGCCTTGATTTTTTTACCGTCACGCATGCCGCCAGCCAGTTCCAGTAAGGTGGCAAACGGTGTGCCCATAGGCACCTCATAATTACCTGGCTTTGCGACGTCGCCAGACATGGAAAAAATCTTGGTGCCGCCATTATTTGGCTTGCCCAGTGCAGCGTATTTTTCACCGCCCATGGCAAACACAAAAGGCACAGCTGCAAAAGTCTCAGTGTTATTGATCGTGGTTGGCTTACCATACAAACCAAAGCTTGCAGGGAAAGGCGGCTTGAAGCGTGGCTGCCCTTTCTTGCCTTCCAGCGATTCCAACAAGGCTGTTTCTTCGCCGCAGATATAGGCACCGAAGCCATGGAAAGCATGCAACTGAAAGTTGAATTCAGAACCGGCAATCTTGTCGCCCAGCATATTGGCGGCACGTGCTTCTTCCAGCGCTTCTTCGAAACGGTCATAGTCGGCAAAAATTTCGCCGTGAATGTAGTTGTAACCCACCGTGATACCCATGGCGTAAGCACCTATAGCCATCCCTTCAATCAGAGCGTGCGGGTTATAACGAATGATGTCACGGTCCTTGAATGTACCAGGCTCGCCCTCATCTGTATTGCAGACCAGATATTTTTGACCAGGAAATTGACGCGGCATGAAGCTCCACTTCAAACCAGTAGGAAAACCCGCACCACCGCGGCCACGCAATGAAGATGCCTTCAACTCAGCAATCACTTGCTCAGGAGGGATTTTTTCATTGAGTATACGCTTCAAAGATTCATAGCCACCACGTGCTACGTAATCTTGCAGATGCCAGTTTTTACCATCCAGCCCAGCCAATATCAAAGGCTTAATATGGCGATTATGCAGACTCGTCATTATTTAACCTCTTTCAATTCATTGACCAGACCGTCAATTTTTTCATTCGACATGAAGCTGCACATACGCTTGTTATTGACCAGCATCACAGGCGCATCACCGCAGGCACCCATGCACTCTCCCTCAACCAGGGTGAACTGGCCATCGGCCGTGGTTTCCCTGTAATCAATACCGAGTTTTTGCTTCAGGTGATGTGCAGCACGTTCACCACCAGACAAGGCGCAAGGCAGATTGGTACAGACCGAAATCTTGAACTTGCCCACCGGTTTGGTGTTGTACATATTGTAGAAAGTCGCGACTTCCTGCACTGCTACCGCCGGCATGCCGATGTAGTCAGCCAGGGTCTGCATGACTTCTGGAGACACCCAGCCAGTTTCGTCCTGGGCAATAGCCAATGCGGCCATCACAGCGGACTGGCGCTGGTCAGCCGGGAACTTTGCAAGTTCACGATCAATTTTTTTAAATGCCTGCTCTGATAACACCATAGCTAATGCCTCGATTCGACGCCCTCAGGACGCCGCTTTATCTGTCAATCTCACCAAACACAATATCCTGAGTACCAATGATCGTTACCGCATCAGCAATCATGTGACCTTTTGCCATCTCATCCAAACCCTGCAAATGCGCAAAACCTGGCGCACGGATTTTCAGACGATAAGGCTTGTTAGCACCATCGGACATCAAATAGATACCAAACTCGCCTTTAGGATGCTCAACTGCGGCATACGCTTCGCCAGCAGGAACATGAAAACCTTCGGTGAACAGTTTGAAGTGATGGATGAGTTCTTCCATATTCGACTTCATGTTTACGCGATGTGGCGGCGCAACCTTGTGGTTATCAGTAATCACCGGACCCTGGTTATTTCTCAGCCATTCAACGCATTGCTTGATGATACGGTTTGACTGGCGCATTTCTTCCACGCGCACCAGATAACGATCATAACTATCGCCATTGACGCCAACCGGAATATCAAAATCCAGCAAGTCATACACTTCATATGGCTGCTTCTTGCGCAAATCCCACTCTATACCGGAACCACGCAACATGGGACCACTAAAGCCCATGGCCATGGCGCGCTCAGGCGACACCACACCTATACCAACCAGACGCTGTTTCCAGATACGGTTGTCGGTCAACAGTGTTTCGTATTCGTCGACATATTTCGGAAAACGGTTGGTGAAGTCTTCAATGAAATCCAGCAGGGAACCCTGGCGGTTTTCATTCAGCAACTTCATCGCTTTTTCATTCTTCAAAGCCGATGTCGTAAATTGCGGCATTTGATCCGGCAAGTCACGATAGACACCGCCCGGACGATAGTAAGCCGCATGCAAACGCGCGCCTGATACTGCTTCATAGCAATCCATCAGGTCTTCACGCTCACGGAAAGCGTACAGGAATACCGCCATCGCCCCCACGTCCAGCGCATGCGCGCCTATCCATAGCAAGTGATTCAGCAGACGCGTGATTTCATCAAACATGACGCGGATGTACTGAGCGCGCAATGGCACTTCCAGACCTAGCATCTTTTCTATGGCCATGACATAGGCATGCTCATTGGCCATCATCGATACATAATCCAGCCTATCCATGTAAGGCACGGATTGCAGGAAAGTTTTTTGCTCTGCCAGCTTTTCAGTCGCACGATGCAAGAGACCAATGTGCGGATCGGCACGTTGTATCACTTCACCGTCAAGCTCCAGCACCAGGCGCAACACACCGTGCGCAGCAGGATGCTGAGGACCAAAGTTCAGCGTGTAATTCTTAATCTCAGCCATTATTTCATCCCGTAATTTTCTTCACGAATCACACGCGGCACATTTTCGCGTGGTTCTATCGTGACAGGCTGGTAAACGACGCGCTTTTGATCTGCGTCATAGCGCATTTCAACATAGCCGGAAACTGGAAAGTCTTTACGGAAGGGATGGCCGATAAAACCATAGTCAGTCAAAATACGGCGCAAGTCATTGTGACCATCGAACAGGATACCGAACAGGTCAAATGCTTCACGCTCATACCAGTTGGCCGCATTCCAGATATCAATCAGCGAAGGCACGACTGGCATTTCATCATCCGGCGCAAACACACGTACGCGCAAACGCCAGTTATGCTTAATCGACAGTAAATGTGAAACGGCAGCATAACGCGCACCCTCCCACAAACCATCTCCGTAGGTAGAATAATCAACACCACACAGGTCGATCAATTCTTCAAAACTGGTCTCCACATGATCACGCAAAGAACGCATCACATCCAGATAAGCAGTTGCAGAAACCACGATGGTGATTTCACCAAGCGCATTCTTCAAGTCCAGAATACGCTCACCCAAGACATTCTTTACTGCTGCCTCAAGGTTTTCCAGTTTGGTAGTCATAATTTATTATTGCCCCAGCGATCGCACGATTAACGAGCAATGGTATTGGTACGTTTGATCTTGTTTTGCAATTGTATGATGCCGTACATCAGTGCTTCTGCAGTTGGCGGGCAACCTGGCACGTAAATATCAACTGGCACAATACGATCACAGCCACGAACCACAGAATACGAATAATGGTAGTAACCACCACCATTGGCGCAAGAACCCATGGAAATAACCCAGCGCGGCTCTGCCATCTGGTCATATACCTTACGCAAAGCAGGCGCCATTTTATTGCACAGCGTGCCGGCAACGATCATTACATCAGACTGACGCGGAGATGGGCGAAACACCACACCAAAGCGATCGAGATCATAGCGAGATGCACCAGCATGCATCATCTCAACCGCACAACAGGCCAGACCAAAAGTCATGGGCCACATGGAGCCGGTACGCGTCCAGTTAATCAGCTTATCGGCTGTTGTCGTAACAAAGCCTTCGTTCAATACACCTACAATTGACATAATCCATCACTCCCAATCAAGAGCGCCTTTTTTCCAGATGTACCAAAATCCAACAGCGAATTCCAGCACGAAGCCGAGCATTATCAGGAAACCTGTCCAACCCAGGTCACGCATTGCAACACCCCAAGGGAAAAAGAATGCTGTTTCCAGATCGAACAAAATAAACAAAATCGCCACCAGATAGTAGCGCACGTCAAACTTCATGCGCGCATCTTCAAAGGCCTCAAACCCGCATTCGTAAGCAGAATTTTTTTGTGAATCTGGTTTATAGGGAGCAAGAACACGCCCCAAGACTTGCGGCACCACACCAACAGCGATACCAACCAGAATAAAGAGAAGAACTGGGAAATAATTTTCGAGGTTCACGTTAGGCTACCTGTAATTGAATGCCAGATTGAAGCAAGCTATTTCCTAAAACCAAGCACAAGAAATAACTGCTTCCTCGACTGAGCCAGCAAAGAAAACTGACTCTATTTTTATTGGTGCCGACGACGAGACTCGAACTCGTACAGCTTTCGCCACTACCCCCTCAAGATAGCGTGTCTACCAATTTCACCACGTCGGCCTAAGCCCAGCATTCTACTATGTATAGCCCCATTGTTCAACGCGCAATTGCAGCAATTCAATGTTTTTTGCTGAGCAAGATCAATTTATTTTGGAATCTGACCAGCTTGACCAGCGGAGGAAGCTGGAGCAGATGTTGCAGTCGCAGCAGAAGCCGCTGCAGAGGCGGATGCTGGCGCACTTGTAGCAGCGTTAGCAGCAGGCTGAACGACAGTTACACCTTCCATCACGCCACCAGAAGGTTTGCGACCAGTAGTACTAAATATTGCCAAACCAAGTGTTGCCGCGAAAAATATTGCAGCAGCTACGCCAGTGGCTCTGGACATGAAATTGGATGAACCAGTTGCACCAAACAGGCTACCGGAAGCACCCGAACCAAAAGAGGCACCCATGTCAGCACCTTTGCCGTGCTGCAACAAAACCAGAGCAATAATTGCCAATGCAGACAGAATCTGAACAACAATGACCAACGTGTGTAAAGTTTGCATTCAAAACATCCAAGTAAAAATTAAGTATTACAATAAATCAATTAACTAGCTGCGATAATTGCAAGAAAATCTTGCGATTTCAGTGCAGCCCCGCCAATCAAACCACCATCAATATCGGGCATTGCCAACAACTCCTTGGCATTTTCCGGCTTCATGCTACCACCATACAAAATCTGTACTGTTTCTGCCGCACCAGCATCACGCGCAGCCACCTGCTGACGCAGGAAATGATGTACTTCTTGGGCCATTTCAGGCGTTGCTGTTTTACCTGTACCTATGGCCCAGACAGGCTCGTAGGCAATCACCAGGCCATCCAGACTATCCAGCACATCCAGCACGGCATTCAATTGCGCCGCCACGACCGCATTAGTCTGACCGCTTTCGCGCTGCTCCAGGGTTTCACCGACGCAGACTATAGGCAAAACACCATGCCTCAGCAATTGCTGCGCCTTGTGCGCCACCAGCTCATTTGTTTCAGCATGATACGCACGGCGTTCGGAATGCCCGACAATCGCATATTTGCATGCGCAATCCTGCAACATGGAGGCAGAAATTTCACCTGTGTACGCACCATGCTCATGCACAGATACATCTTGCGCACCCCATGAAACAACTGTACCGCCCAACACTTCGGCACATTGCGCAAAATACGGCGCAGGAGCACACACCAGCACATCACATTGCAAACTGGCAGGCAAACCCGCCTTGATTTCAGACAATAATGAACGGTTGGCAGCAAAACTACCATTCATTTTCCAGTTACCGGCTATTAAGGTGCGTCGCATAGTGAGCCAAAATATAAATAACCGTCTATTGTAGCCTTCGCAGCAGACAGGGTCAAACCAGCAAGACCAGTTTTACATGAAGATTTGCTTCAAAGACATAATTACATCAGATATATGAGCAATATGACATCACAAAACATCATCACACCGGCTATCTGCAAAAACCACACGCGAAGCCGAAACTGCAAACTCAATCCAGCGTCAACATGATTTTACCTATATGCAAACCCTCTTCCATCATGGCATGGGCTTGCGCAGCCTGTTCCAGCGGGAAAGTTTGATGTATCACTGGCACTATTTGCTTCGTCGCCAGCAAGGGCCAGACACTCTCCTGCAATTCAGCAGCAATTTTTGCCTTGAAAGCAACAGAACGTGGTCGCAAAGTCGATCCTGTTACAGTCAGACGCCTGCGCAAGACCTGCCCCAGATCAAGCTCAGCCGAATTGCCACCAAGCAGGGCAATAATAGCCAGCCTGCCATCATCTGCCAGGCAATTGATTTCTTTCGGCACATAAGATCCAGCAACCATGTCCAGGATGACATCGATGCCCTTACCTGTCGTCAACTCCTTGACGACTTCGACGAAATTTTCAGTCTTATAATTGATACCGCGCTCAGCACCCAATCTTTCAGTCGCCCGGCATTTTTCATCCGATCCAGCCGTGGCAAAAACCCTGTGTCCTAATGCCCGGGCAATCTGGATTGCTGCCACACCTATGCCTGAAGTACCGCCCTGCACCAGAAAACTTTCGCCAGGCGACAAATGCGCACGCTGGAATACATTACTCCAGACCGTAAAATAGGTTTCTGGCAGCGAGGCTGCCTCTATCATGGACAGGCCCGCTGGCGCCTTCAGGCACTGGCCCACAGGTGCTAGGCAATACTCCGCATACCCCCCACCCTGCACTAGCGCACAAACCTGGTCACCCAGCTCAAAACCACTACCCTGCACATCACCACCAACCACCTCACCCGCCACTTCCAGCCCAGGCAAATCAGAAGCCCCTGGTGGCACAGGATAAAAACCAAGACGCTGCAAGACATCAGGGCGATTCACGCCTGCTGCCGCAACCTTGATCAATAGCTCGCCAGCACCCGGCACTGGCAAGGGCCTGCTGCATATTTGCAAGACTTCAGGTTTGCCGTACTGGGTAATTTCAATTGCGCGCATGTCAGTTTTCATCTTCAGCCTTTGTATGAGTCCAGCAATACTAGCCATAATTGTAAGCGAATAAAAAAACGCCCGTGCAAGACGGGCGTTTTCAACTCATACAAGCCTTCCGGCCTGAGAATTTATTACTGCTGTTGCTGCTGCGGCTGAGCTTGCGCCTCAGACTCAGAAGCAGCTGCTTTCATCGACAACTTGAAGCGGCCACGGTCATCAGTTTCCAGCACTTTTACACGCACTTGCTGACCTTCTTTGAGATAGTCAGCAACAGCATTCACGCGCTCATTGGCGATCTGGCTGATGTGCAGCAAACCATCTTTACCTGGCATGATTTGTACAATCGCGCCGAAGTCCAGCAACTTCAATACTGTACCTTCGTAGATTTTGCCGACTTCAACTTCTGCCGTCAGCTCTTCGATACGACGCTTGGCTTCCTGGCCTGCTGCTGCATCAACAGAAGCGATAGTGACTACACCTTCGTCGCTGATATCGATTTGCGTGCCAGTTTCCTCTGTCAAGGCACGGATCACTGCGCCACCCTTACCGATAACATCACGGATTTTTTCAGGATTGATCTTGACAGTGATCAGGCGTGGAGCGAAGTCAGACAATTCGGATTTACCGACAGGTACGGCTTCTTGCATTTTACCCAGAATATGGATACGGCCTTCTTTAGCTTGGGCCAAAGCGACTTGCATGATTTCTTTAGTGATACCCTGGATTTTGATATCCATTTGCAGGGCTGTAATGCCTTCTGCAGTACCGGCTACTTTAAAGTCCATGTCGCCGAGGTGATCTTCATCACCCAGGATGTCAGTCAGAACAGCAAACTTGTTGCCATCTTTGATCAGGCCCATAGCGATACCGGCAACGTGCGCTTTCATTGGCACGCCAGCATCCATCAAAGCCAGACAGCCGCCGCAGACGGAGGCCATGGAAGAAGAACCATTGGATTCTGTAATTTCAGATACCAGACGGACTGAGTAGCTAAAATCTTCCGGATCAGGCAAGGCAGCTTGCAATGCACGTTTAGCTAAACGGCCATGACCGATTTCACGACGCTTAGGTGTGCCAACACGACCAGTTTCGCCAGTAGCGAACGGAGGCATATTATAATGCAACATGAAGCGGTCAGAGTATTCGCCCATCAGCGCATCAATTTTTTGCTCGTCACGGGCAGTACCCAGAGTGGCGATAACCAAGGCCTGAGTTTCACCGCGCGTGAACAGGGCTGTACCATGCGTACGTGGCAAAACGCCAGTGCGGATAGTGATAGGACGCACAGTGCGTGTATCACGACCATCGATACGTGGCTCTCCTTCCAGGATTTGGGAACGAACGATTTTCGCTTCCAGATCAAACAGGATATTGCCAACTTCAGATGAATCAGGAGCAGCTTCGCCTTTGGTAGCCGCTTGCTCAGCCAGTGCTGCCGAAACTGAAGAAGTTGCCGCCTTCAATTGTTCAGTACGTGCCTGTTTTTCTTTGGTTTGATAAGCAGCGCGCAACAAAGGCTCAGCCACTGCTGTTACAGCAGCAATCAAGGGCTCATTTTTTGCAGCAGGCGCCCATTGCACTTCAGGCTTGCCACCGTCACGTACCAGTTCATGGATCGCATCGATAACGGCTTTCATTTGCTCGTGACCGAACACAACTGCGCCCAACATGATTTCTTCAGACAATTGTTGTGCTTCAGACTCAACCATCAACACGGCTTGCTCAGTACCAGCAACAACCAGATCCAGCTTGGATTGCTTCAGTTGAGTTGCAGTTGGGTTCAATACATATTGACCATCAATATAACCAACGCGTGCAGCACCAACCGGGCCACTGAATGGGATGCCAGCAACGGAAATCGCTGCGGAAGCACCGATCATTGCAGCGATATCAGGGTCGATTTCTGGATTGACGGACAATACGTGAATGATGACCTGAACTTCATTCAGATAACCTTCTGGAAACAGAGGGCGGATAGGGCGATCGATCAAACGGGAAGTCAGTGTTTCTTTTTCTGATGGACGACCTTCACGCTTGAAGAAACCGCCTGGAATACGACCGGCAGCGTAAGTTTTTTCCATGTAATCCACGGTCAGAGGAAAGAAATCCTGACCTGGCTTTGCATCTTTCTTGGCGACGACGGTTGCCAGTACAACGGTATCTTCTATGGATACCAGGACTGCACCCGATGCCTGACGAGCGATTTCGCCGGTTTCCAGTGTTACCTGGTGCTGACCATATTGGAAGGTTTTAGTAATTTTATTAAACACAATGTGTCCTTTCTATTTGCCGACAGATTTTCAGGCGCTGTCGTTCACCTCACCACGAGCAATCCGCCTGGATTGCTTTTTGCCTGTTTTTAATATTTACATCAAAAACCGGGCTAAAACTGGGTAAAACCAAAACTCTAGATGGACAAAAAGCCTGCGACAGTCAACTGACGCAGGCTTTTTGCTACAAATCTTTTGCTAAATTCAGCAAGAATTACTTACGCAAGCCGAGTTTTTCGATCAGTGAGCGATAGCGATTCAAGTCTTTACCTTTCAGGTAAGACAACAGACTCTTACGACGGTTAACCATCATGATCAAACCACGACGTGAATGGTGATCTTTAGAGTGAGCTTTGAAGTGACCATTCAGATCATTGATACGTGCAGTCAACAGAGCAACTTGCACTTCAGGAGAGCCTGTGTCGTTTTGACCACGGGCATTGTCCGCTACGATAGCGGCTTTTGCATTTTTTTCGATAGACATGATTTTCCTTAACATGCGATAACAATAGTCGCTGTATTTATAAAAACAGCTACAAAACCATCATTATCGTGAGATAACAATCCCGCCGGAATGGCAGGACGCGTGACTATAACACCGTTTTAAGCCAGAATCAAATCTGCTTTAAATCTGAGGGTTCAGTTTTTCTGTCTTTGATTGCAATTTATTCAATGCTGACAAATAGGCTTTCGCTGAAGCAACAACGATATCAGGATCAGCGCCTACGCCATTGACAATGCGGCCAGCCTTGGATAAACGCATGGTGACTTCACCCTGCGACTGCGTACCAGTAGTGATCGCGTTCACCGAGAACAACAACAGCTCTGCCCCGCTCTGCACCTTGGAATCAATGGCATTCACAATAGCGTCAACCGGGCCATTACCATTACCCTCACAAGTCACTTCCTTGCCTTCCGAAGTAAATACGACTTTGGCATAAGGCAATTCACCTGTTTCTGAACGCTGCGACAAAGACACATAATGGAAGGCATCATTATTATGTGCATGTTCTTCGTCAGAGACCAGGGCAAGGATATCCTCGTCGAATATGTCAGATTTACGGTCGGCCAGTTCCTTGAAGCGGGCAAAGGCGGCATTGACTTCAGTTTCCGACTCCAGTGCGATACCCAATTCTTCCAGTCGCTGTTTAAAGGCATTACGGCCAGACAATTTACCCAACACCAGTTTGTTGGCGCTCCAGCCCACATCTTCGGCACGCATGATTTCGTAGGTATCACGCGCCTTCAATATGCCATCCTGATGGATGCCGGAAGCATGGGCAAAGGCATTTGCGCCAACGACGGCCTTATTTGGCTGCACGGCAAACCCGGTGATTTGCGATACAAGCTTAGATGCTGGCACGATCTGGCTGATATCTATACCCAGTTGCAAATCAAAATAATCCTTGCGGGTGCGAACGGCCATGACGATTTCTTCGAGCGCCGTATTACCAGCACGCTCACCCAGGCCATTGATGGTGCACTCAATCTGGCGCGCACCACCTATCATGACGCCCGCCAGGGAGTTGGCAACTGCCATCCCCAGGTCATTGTGGCAATGCACAGACCAGACTGCCTTGTCGGAATTAGGAATACGTTCACGCAAAGACTTCAGCATATTGCCATAGAGCTCAGGCACGGCGTAACCGACAGTGTCGGCAAAGTTGATCGTTGTTGCACCTTCTTTGATGACTGCCTCAAGCACGCGACAGAGGAAATCCATGTCTGAACGGCTACCGTCTTCAGGGCTGAATTCCACATCATCTGTAAAGTTGCGGGCATAGCGCACGGCTTGTATGGCTTGCTCCAGCACCTGGTCCGGCGTCATGCGCAATTTCTTTTCCATATGCAAAGGAGAAGTCGCGATGAAAGTATGAATACGCTTGCGCTGCGCTGCTTGCAAGGCCTCTGCAGCACGGGCAATATCACGGTCATTGGCGCGCGACAAAGAGCAAACCGTCGAATCCTTGATGATGGAGGCAATCGCCTTAATGGACTCAAAATCACCTGGCGACGCTGCCGCAAAACCGGCCTCAATCACATCAACCTTCATTCTTTCCAGCTGCTTGGCAATACGGATTTTTTCATCCTTGGTCATCGATGCACCGGGGGATTGCTCGCCATCACGCAGGGTTGTGTCGAATATGATGAGTTTGTCGGCCATGTTATTGCTCCTGATATGAATTGAAGTCTGAAATGTTGTAGATGTAAAACTGCAAACTGTGAATATTCTTTGGCCTACCCTTGCAAGACGCACATGGGTGGCGAGACTACTCGAATTGTGGGTATAGGGAGATTTAGCGCGTGAACGCTAGTAGAGATGCCAGCAATAGCGATAGCAGACCAGACAGGTCTGTCGTAGTATTTTTTGCTATTGATGTGGATGCGAAGTTCATGCCAAAGACTATAAGCGCAAAGGCAGAAAAGTGCAAGAATTTATAGCAGGAAATTCCCGTTTTTATGCGGCAGAAAAGCAAGAAAGCCGCGATACATTTTCTGTATTGCGACTTCTCTCTTAAAACACCAAATTTTATCTGGCCAACATTGCTTTAGACATGCTTATTTTTCTTCATGATGCTCGACACTGGTCTGCACGATACTGACAGGCCGCCCCTTGCGCCAGCGCCACAGCAAAACGACATAACCAGACAAACCATACAGAACAAACAAACCAAACAAAACCTTGGGCGGATCACTAACCACCGCAACATAAGCCAGCACGATGAGAAAAGGTGCAATAAATGGCACTGACTTACGGAGGTTCACGTCCTTAAAACTATAGAAAGGCACATTGGTCACCATCGTCAAACCAGCGAACAAGGTGATACTCCAGGTACTCCAGCTCAGCTCTTTACCGGGAAAATGCAGGTCTTCCATCAACAACACAAACCCTGCCACCAAAGCCGCCGCTGCAGGACTGGGCAGGCCCTGGAAATAGCGCTTATCGACTACGCCAATATTGGTATTGAAACGCGCCAGACGCAAAGCTGCACCGGCACAATAGACGAAGGCAGCCAGCCAACCCAGCTTACCCATGCCTTTTAGTGACCACTCATAAGCCACCAGCGCAGGGGCGGCCCCAAAGGAAATCATGTCTGACAAACTATCGTACTGCGCCCCAAACTCACTTTGAGTATTGGTCATGCGGGCAACGCGGCCATCCAGGCTATCCAGTACCATGGCCACAAATATTGCCAGGGCAGACTGGTCAAAACGCTGATTCATTGCCATCACAATGGCATAAAAACCGCAAAACAGGGCTGCCGTCGTAAAAGCGTTAGGCAATAAGTAAATCCCTCGCCGTCTCTTTGGAGAAACCTCAGCGGCAACGACTTCGGCAGATTGTTGGGTTTTGCGCACCCCCTTGGGGAAAAGCTTGAAACTACCCTTGGGCTTGCGTCGATTAGGAGTGGACATGCGGTTATTTCGTAAAAACTTGCCCGGCAGCGCCAGGCAATAGAAATCAAAAGTGTGGGCAGTATAACCTTGATTATTGACTGCGAAAACAATTCACACACTTGGATGACATGCTTGTGACAGCAAGCAGGCTGCAGAACAACAGCTACATAAACAAAAATCGCCCTTGCGGGCGATTTTTAGTCTTCGAGTTGCGTGCGCCTGCAAGCGCACGCTGGATGATGCCCGGCGATCTGAAGAATTAGTTCTTCGACTGATCAACCAGTTTGTTTTTAGCGATCCATGGCATCATGGCACGCAATTTCGCGCCTACTTCTTCGATCTGGTGCTCGGAAGTCAAACGACGACGGGAGATCAAAGTTGGTGCGCCAGCCTTGTTTTCCAGGATGAAGCTCTTCGCGTATTCACCAGTCTGAATATCTTTCAAACATTGACGCATGGCGTTTTTAGTGTCTTCTGTAACGACTTTAGGGCCAGTCACATATTCGCCGTATTCTGCATTGTTGGAGATCGAGTAATTCATGTTGGCGATACCGCCTTCATAGATCAGGTCAACGATCAGTTTCAATTCATGCAGACATTCGAAGTAAGCCATTTCTGGCGCGTAACCAGCTTCAACCAGAGTTTCAAAACCAGCTTTGATCAGTTCAACCGCACCGCCACACAGAACAGCTTGTTCACCGAACAAATCTGTTTCTGTTTCTTCGCGGAAGTTGGTTTCAATGATGCCGGCACGGCCACCACCGTTAGCCATCGCATAAGACAAGGCGATGTCACGGGCAGAACCGGATTTGTCTTGATATACAGCAATCAGGTGAGGCACACCACCACCCTGGCTATAGGTACCACGCACCGTGTGGCCAGGTGCCTTAGGAGCGATCATGATCACGTCCAGATCAGCGCGTGGCACGACTTGGCCGTAGTGAACATTGAAGCCGTGAGCAAATGCCAGCACTGCGCCTTGTTTAGCGTGAGGGGCAACATTTTCAGCATACACCTGTGCAATGTTTTCATCTGGCAGCAAGATCATGATGACATCAGCAGCTTTGACTGCATCATTCACTTCAGCCACGTTCAGACCCGCATTTTTTGCCTTATCCCAGGATGCGCCGCCTTTACGCAGGGCGACAGTTACTTTACAGCCGGAATCATTCAAGTTCTGTGCATGTGCGTGACCTTGAGAACCGTAGCCGATGATAGCAACGTTTTTGCCTTTGATCAGGGAGAGATCACAATCTTTATCGTAGAAAACTTTCATTTTGTATCCTAATAATTAAGTATTTTGTAGGGGATGGCGTATGCCTGAAACTATTTTTTAAACCTTGAGGATGCGTTCGCCGCGTCCTATGCCTGAACCACCGGTACGTACCGTTTCCAGAATTGCCGTGCGGTCAATGGAATCAATGAAAGCATCCAATTTACCTTTATTACCGGTCAATTCAATGGTGTAGGTCTTTTCGGTGACATCGATGATGCGGCCACGGAAAATATCTGCAGTGCGCTTCATTTCTTCGCGCTCCTTGCCGACCGCTCTCACCTTGATCAGCATCAGTTCGCGCTCTATATGCGCGCCCTCGGTCAGATCAACGACCTTGACCACCTCAATCAGGCGATTCAAATGCTTGGTGATCTGTTCAATGATGTCGTCAGAACCAGAAGTCACGATCGTCATGCGTGACAGTGTCGGGTCTTCGGTTGGTGCAACCGTCAGGGTTTCAATGTTGTAGCCGCGGGCAGAAAACAGACCAACCACGCGGGACAAGGCACCGGCTTCATTCTCAAGAAGGATGGAAATAATATGTCTCATTACAGATCCTCCGAACCCAGCAACATTTCAGTCAAACCCTTGCCTGCCTTGACCATAGGCCAGACATTCTCGGTTTGATCAGTAATGAAATTCATGAACACCAGCCTGTCTTTCATGGCAAAGGCTTCACGCACTGCACCGTCTACGTCTGCCGGGTTTTCTATCTTCATACCAACGTGACCATATGCCTCAACCAACTTGGTAAAGTCAGGCAAAGAGTCCATATAAGACTCGGAATACCGTGAACCATAATCAATTTGCTGCCACTGCCTGACCATGCCGAGGAAGCGGTTATTCAACAAGATGATTTTTGGCGTCAGATGATATTGCTTGCAGGTTGCCAGCTCCTGTATGCACATCTGTATCGAGGCTTCGCCAGTGATACAGGCAACAGTCGCATCAGGGTTGGCCATTTGCACACCCATGGCATATGGCAAACCTACGCCCATGGTGCCCAGGCCACCGGAATTGATCCAGCGACGTGGCTTGTCGAAACGATAGTATTGCGCAGCCCACATCTGGTGTTGACCTACGTCAGAGGTCACAAAGGCATCACCCTTGGTGACTTCCCAAACTTTTTCAACTACGGATTGTGGCTTGATGACTTCATTCGAAGTCGGGTATTTCAGGCATTCGCGGCCACGCCATTCATTGACTTGTTTCCACCAGGCAGCCAGTGCCTTGGGATCAGGACGTGTCTCAACCGTACTCAGTTGCGACAGCATTTCCTGCAACACGTCTTTGACATTACCCACGATAGGAATATCAACCTTGACGCGCTTGGAAATCGACGAAGGATCAATATCAATATGAATGATCTTGCGTGGATGCGAAGAAAAATGTTTCGGGTTGCCGATCACACGGTCATCAAAACGTGCACCAATGGCGATCAGCACGTCACAGTGCTGCATGGCCATATTGGCTTCGTAAGTACCATGCATACCCGGCATGCCGACGAATTTTTCATCGCTGGCACGGTAGGCGCCCAGACCCATCAGGGTATTGGTGCAAGGGAAGCCGAGCAGATCAACAAGCTTGTTCAGTTCCGGTGCTGCATGCGCGAGAATCACGCCGCCACCGGTGTAAATCATGGGACGTTCAGCCTGCAATAACAACTGCACAGCCTTGCGAATTTGTCCTGCATGCCCTTTGTCGACTGGCTTGTAAGAGCGCATTTCGACTTCTTTAGGGTAGCTGTAGGTGGTTTTGTGCATGCTAATATCTTTAGGGATATCGACCAGCACAGGACCAGGACGACCTGTCGTTGCTATGTAGAATGCTTTCTTGACGGTCTCGGCCAGGTCTCTGACGTCTTTCACCAAAAAATTATGCTTTACGCATGGACGGGTGATACCAACAGTGTCGCATTCCTGGAAAGCATCCTGGCCAATAACGGCACTAGGCACCTGCCCTGAAATAATCACCATGGGAATCGAATCCATATACGCAGTTGCCAGCCCGGTTACCGCATTGGTAACACCAGGTCCAGAAGTGACCAAGGCCACGCCGACTTTATTGGAGGAACGGGAATAAGCATCAGCAGCATGTACTGCAGCCTGCTCGTGGCGCACCAGGATATGTTGAAACTTATCCTGATTGAAGATCGCATCATAGATATAGAGTACGGCACCACCCGGATATCCGAATACGTGCTCAACACCCTCTTCGGCAAGACACTTGACAAGTATCTCTGCGCCTGTAAATTCTGAACTCATAAATTGTGTCCTTTCAAGGTCCATAGGAGATTGATCGGATGTTCTTTCCTGGCGAAATCGACATGTAAATACCGGAAAGCTGAGATCCCTTTATGTGCGGTCACATCGCCCTTTACACATCCGTTGGATATGGTGCCAGGCAAGGCTTAGTGCACTCGTTCAATCAGTATTAAGGCTTTACAACGACAGACTTCTCACGCTTGTGGCATGGGTCAGAACAAACAGCTACTTAAAGCGAACTTGTCGGCTGCAGCATTGTGGGCTGTTCCAGGCAAGTATTTTATGCCCCGAGATTTTGGAGCGGACTCACAAGGTACTGCGTCGCAGCATTTTGGTCAAGGAAAATTCTATAAGAAAAGAAACTTATTTACCGTTAAAATGTTGTCAAATGACAAGAAACCACAAAATTCAGGACATAAGTACGTATTTTTGCTAGCATGTGCGCAATTTTGCATAGCCAGCTTCCTTAAAAGTTCAGCGCCACTCGTCAAAGCAAATGCGCAATGACTATCAGGAAGCAGCACCTGCTATAAACAACGTAACTGCCGACAATGGCCACAGACAAAGAATTATCCAGCTTTTTGGAAGGTGTGGAACGACGCGCTTTCAAACATGCTGTCTACACGGTAAGAAATGAAGAATCAGCTCTGGACATTGTCCAGGAAGCAATGATCAAGCTCGCCGAAAAATACGGCGACAAACCAGCAGCTGAATTGCCCATGCTGTTCCAGCGCATATTGCAAAACACCATCCTGGATTTTTTCCGCCGGGAAAAGGTCAGAAACACCTGGGTCAGCTTGTTTTCCAACATTACGCCGTCAAATAGCCAAGATGATGATAGCTTTGATTTATTGGAAAGTTATGCAGCGGAAGATGGCACAGAAGCATCAGAATCCAGTGCCGACAAGATAGAACGTGAGCAAGTTCTTAACATTATTGATGAAGAAATAAAAAAACTTCCCGCGCGTCAACGGGAAGCCTTCCTCATGCGTTATTGGGAAGACATGGATGTAGCGGAAACCGCCGCTGCAATGGGGTGCTCAGAGGGCAGCGTCAAAACACACTGCTCTAGAGCAACACATGCATTGGCTGTCACGCTCAAGGCTAAAGGAATTCACCTATGAACTATTCAAAAGAAGCGAAGGACCTTGAATTTGCTTACAAGGTAAAAAGAGCGCTGAATGAGTCGGCGGAAAACCTGCCTGCGCCCACCTTGGACAGGTTGGCGCAAGCGCGCAAGCTGGCTTTGGCGCGCAAGAAGCAAGAATCACCTGCAGCAGTGCAAGTACTAAAGGGTGTGCTGGCTGGCAATTCTGGCTTTTCTTTCCAGGGGCCTGGTTCCTGGCTGGGCAAGCTGGGCCTGGTCTTACCCTTGTTGGTATTAATAATCGGCCTGCTGGGTATATACGAGTACGAGCAACAGCAAAACATCAACGAACTGGCAGATATTGATACTGCCGTCCTGGTGGATGAATTGCCGCCAGCCGCCTATGTCGATACCGGGTTCAGTGCATATTTGAACAAAACGGAGGAGTAGTAGTGACGTTTGCGTTAATACCGAATTCTGTCTGCCTCGTCATTTTGTCACTTGCAATACCGCTGGCTTTTGCTGGCGGCGTTTCTGTTCCTGCGTCCAATCCACAAAGTACAGTTAAGGCAAGCACTGGCCTGCTGGGTGGCAGTACCCTGAGCAAACCGCTGTGGAAAGAACTCAGTGCTGCACAGAAACAGGCTTTGGCACCATTGAGTCCGGAATGGGACAAGATGTCTGAACTCGCCAAGAAAAAATGGTTGGGGATAGCAGATCGTTACGCGACGATGAAGCCGGACGAACAAGCCAGGCTACAAGAACGTATGCGTGACTGGGTTAAGTTAACACCAGAGCAACGTATGGCTGCCCGTGAGAATTACGCAAAATCAACACAACTCAA
This sequence comes from Undibacterium sp., assembly GCF_030683615.1. Classification (NCBI taxonomy): domain Bacteria; kingdom Pseudomonadati; phylum Pseudomonadota; class Betaproteobacteria; order Burkholderiales; family Oxalobacteraceae; genus Undibacterium; species Undibacterium sp. Next base: position 176,840 of record NZ_JAUXQE010000036.1, on the reverse strand, counting down.
GCCTGAGCATAAGTCTGCGCAGTGGCAACAATATCAACAGTTAAGCGAAGAAGAAAAGAAACGCCTGGCTGATGAAAGTCAGAAAAAGAAAAGTGTAACCAATTTACCATTGGAATCTGTCAAAAATCCAAAAATTCTGGCCCCCATCAAAGTGGGCCCTAAACCTGCCAGCGCTACGCAACCCGGTGTCAAAGTAGTTACGCCAGCGTCACTGCCGGCGACCAATGTTGCTCCCGCCATCAACCCAGCCCCCGCCTCGAGCATGAATGAGGCGGCAGCAAGTAATCCTGCCCCTCAGGGAACAAGCAAGTAATCCTGTGAATCCTGATCTGACTGCTCCACCACTACGTCGCCGACTGATTTGCATGGTCTATGAAGCCATGCTCTTGTTTGGCATTGTTTTCGTTTCCGATTTCTTGTTCGACGTCATCACCCAGAGTAAGCATGCTCTGGTATTACGTCATGCTCGCCAGTTCTGGCTATTTCTGGTCATCGGTACCTATTTTGTATTTTGCTGGACCCGAAGTGGCCAGACCCTGGCCATGCAAACCTGGCGCATCAAGGTGGTCGACCTGGATGGTGGGAGGCTCCCTGTCATCAAGGCCATCGTTCGCTACTGTCTGGCATGGATGTGGTTTTTGCCAGCCGCAGCCCTGGTTTACCAGCTTGGCCTCAAACAATGGGCAATGGCTGCAGCGATCGCCTTGGGCATGCTGGCGTGGGCATTGACAGCCCGCCTCGACAAGTATGGACAATTCCTGCATGATCGCCTTGCCAAGACCAGACTGGTGCATATTCCATCAGAAAAAGAACTGAAAGCGCAGTCCGAAGCCTGATACTCTTTTGATGTTGCGCTTTCAATGTTATTCTTATGAAATAATTTATCGAGAAGAATGACATGCAACACAAAGCTCCTCGTCGCACCAGGGAACGGATACTAGAACTTTCCCTACGCCTTTTCAATGAGTTCGGTGAACCGAATATCACCACGACCGTGATTGCGGAGGAAATGAATATTTCCCCAGGCAATCTGTATTACCATTTCCGCAATAAAGACGATATCGTTAATTCCATCTTCGTTCAATTCGAGGCAGAAATTAACAAGAAACTGGCCTTCCCAGAAGGGCGCAAAGCCAATATCCAGGATATCTGGACTTATCTGCACCTGACCTTTGAGCTGGTCTGGCGTTACCGTTTTTTCTATCGCGACTTGAATGATTTACTCTCCAGGAATCGCAAGCTTGAACTCAACTTCAAAGAAATACTGACGCACAAGATCAAGGTTGCAACCGGGCTTTGCACAGGCTTGCGGGCCGATGGCGAATTTGAAGCCAGTGATATGGATATCGATGCCCTGGCCACCAATATGGTGGTGGTGGCAACTTACTGGCTGTCTTATGAATATGTGCGCAATCCGCGTAAATATACCGAATTGCAAACCATGTCAGAGTCGCTGGCACGCGGCTGTTATCAGGTGATCGTCCTGATCAGCCCGTATCTGCGTGGCGAAACCAAAAATGTCTTTGAAAAGCTGTCACAAGACTATTTGCGCAAGATCAATCCGACATGAAGAATATTTGCGTTTATTGCGGGTCCTCTCCCGGCATTACCGAAGACTACGCCATTGCAGCACGCCAGTTAGCTGCCGAACTCGTCAGGCAAGACCTGGGACTGGTGTACGGCGGCGGCAATGTTGGCCTCATGGGGGTGATTGCTGATGAAGTCATGCGTTTGGGCGGCAAAGTCACGGGTGTTATCCCTAAAGCATTGATGGACAAGGAAGTCGGCCACACTGCCCTCACCTCCTTGCATGTCGTTGCCAATATGCATGAACGCAAGGCCATGATGGCAGAATTGTCCGATGCCTTCATCGCCATGCCTGGTGGCATAGGTACACTGGAAGAGTTATTTGAAGTGCTGACATGGTCACAACTGGGTTTCCATGAAAAACCAGTAGGTTTATATAATATTAATGATTTTTATCGAAAGCTGCATGATTTTCTCTTGCATACAGTAGAGCAAGGATTTCTGCGGCCTCCCCATCTGGATCTGCTATATATGGAAACAGAGCCTGCAAAGCTATTACAAAGATTTGCCGACTATCGTCCAGTGCACGTAAAAAAATGGCTGGAAGTCAAAGACCTTTGAGTATCTGAGTCAATTGAAGCCTTACTCCATGGGCAAAACACCATAGCCAGCCCAAAAGCAGAGTAAAATGCGGCTTCATCCGACTTTTTGTGTTTATTTCAAATTATGAAATTCTCCAAGCAATTCTCGCTGTACGAATCCGAAGCAACCAACTTCATCAAAGACTTAAAAAAAGCCAACCCTGCACTGGAACAAAGCCAACGCGATGGCCGCGCCCTGCTGTGGGACAAGCAAGCGATAGATTTGGATACGCAAAAACGTAATCAGGAATCGCGCATCAACCAGCAAGCCTACGTGTATCAAAACAAGGGCTGATTCGGCCCGCATTGATACTACATATACGTAGCCGGAAAGCTTGTGAGCACTACGAACGCTTTGACGCCAACCGATTTACCTTTGGTTGGTGCGGTCGACAGCACACCTGATGTTGTCGATGGCTTAGCATTTGCCAAGCTTTATGGCGAGCCGCTCTTTAAGCTGCCAAATGATCTTTATATTCCGCCAGACGCGCTGGAAGTATTCCTGGAAGCATTTGAAGGCCCGCTGGACTTGCTGTTGTACCTGATACGCAAGCAAAATTTCAATATCCTCGACATCCCCATGGCGCAAGTTACGCTGCAGTACTTGCAGTATGTCGAACAGATACGCAAACACAATCTGGAACTGGCCGCTGAGTATTTGCTGATGGCCGCCATGCTCATCGAAATCAAGTCACGCATGCTGCTGCCGTCGAATAAAAGCAAAGACAGCGAAGAAGCCGATGATCCGCGCGCAGAACTGGTACGCCGCCTGCTTGAATACGAGCAAATGAAGCTGGCCGCCTATGACCTGAATGCAGTACCGCAACTGGGCCGTGACTTTCTACATGCCCAAGTGTTTGTCGAACAAAACACCGTATTGCACTGGCCGCATGTGGATATCGCTGACCTGCAATCTGCATGGGCTGATGTATTGAAGCGTGCCACTCTGGTTGCCCATCACAAAATCAGCCGCGAAGAACTCTCAGTACGTGAACACATGACGGGTATTTTGCGCAAGCTGCAGTCATCCAAGTTTGTAGAATTTTCAGACCTGTTTGACATTAGCCGAGGTGCGCCAGTGCTGGTCGTGAATTTTGTTGCCTTGCTTGAACTGGCAAAAGAGACCCTGATAGAAATCACCCAGGCCGAAGCCTTTGCTCCCATCTATGTGCGTCTGGCCTATTCGCCTGCCTGATCATAAGAATAAGACTAATCCTTACTAAAGAGCCGTAACATGAAAATCATTTCCTCCATAGAAGAATTGCGCGACCAGTTGAGCGGACAATTGCGTACTGCATTTGTCCCAACCATGGGCAATTTGCATGAAGGGCATTTATCCCTGATGCGGCTGGCAAAAAAACATGGTGACCCTGTTGTCGCTTCGATTTTCGTGAACCGCCTGCAGTTTGGCCCGAATGAAGACTTCGACAAATACCCGCGCACTTTCCAGGCTGACGTAGAGAAACTGGAAAAAGAAGGCGTGTATGTCTTGTTTGCACCGACTGAAAAAGACCTGTACCCAGAACCGCAAGAGTATCGAGTGCGCCCACCAGATGACCTGGGCAATATACTCGAAGGTGAATTCCGTCCCGGTTTCTTTGCTGGCGTCACTACTGTTGTACTGAAACTGTTCTCTTGCGTGCAGCCACGCGTTGCCGTATTCGGTAAAAAAGATTATCAGCAGCTCATGATAGTACGCAATATGAGCAAGCAATTTGCCCTGCCGACTGAAATCATCGCAGCTGAAACTTTCAGGGCAGAAGATGGCCTGGCACTATCTTCACGCAATATGTATTTGTCGCCAGAAGAACGCGCTGAGGCACCCGCCTTGTACAAGGTCTTAAACGAAGTCGCACAAGAAGTACGCGGCGGCCATCTTGATATGTTTGAACTCGAACGTCAGGCCATGGCAAAACTGGCGACACGCAACTGGAAACCGGATTACATCTCGATACGCAAGCGCGCTGACCTGCAACCACCATCTGCGGGCGATATCGCCCAGCAATCGCCGCTGGTAGTAGTCGCTGCAGCCAAACTGGGTGGCACACGCCTGATCGACAATCTGGAAATCTGATGCGCTTTTTTCCGCTATTAACAGGCAGTGCTGTGCTTGCAGCCTGCCTGGCAGGAAGCCTAGTTTCAAATACTTCGCACGCCGCCATCACTGTACTGGATGATGCGCAACGCCAGGTCACGCTAGAGAAACCAGCGCAACGCATCATCAGCCTCGCTCCACATATTACCGAGATGCTATTCGAGGCAGGTGCAGCAAATAATATCATTGCAGTAACCGACTATAGCGACTATCCCGAAGCCGCGAAAAAACTGCCATCGATAGGCAATATTTTTGCCCTGGATCTGGAGCGCCTGCTTGCCCTCAAACCTGATCTGGTCATCGTCTGGGGTACAGGCAATGCGAAAATCCTGGCCAACAAATTGCGCAGCAACCACATCACCGTCTTTGAAAGTGAGCCACACAACTTTGAAACGGTGGCAACTTCGATAGAAAGACTAGCGACACTGGCTGGCACTGGTAGTACTGGTAAAGCCAATGCACAAAAGTTCAGGCAGCGTCTTGACAGTCTGCGCAAAACTTATCAATTGCCAGCTGGGGCAACACCGGTCGGCGTGTATTATCAAATGGTGCGCAGGCCGTTGATGACCATCAATGACACGCATATGGTGTCAGACTCCATACGGCTGTGTGGTGGCAAAAACGTATTTGGCCAACTCAAAGACCTAAGTTCAACCATCACAAATGAGGCTGTATTGGCTGCCAACCCAGACGTCATCCTCAGCAGTGGTGAGAATATCGACAGCATGGCAGACTGGAAGCAATACCCCATCCTGACGGCAGTAAAGAAAAACAATTTCTATGCAGTCAAGGGGGACTGGCTTAATCGCGCCGGGCCACGCATACTCGATGGTACCGAAGCACTTTGCAAGCATCTGGTCACAGCAAGAAGCAAATAGGCGCTGGCAGCAAAGAATTACTTTTCAAGCGATAATGTTTGCCTTGCTTGCTGCCGCAAGCCTTACTGATTGCTTCTCATGCGCCAAGGTATTTTGTTTGCTGGCTCCGCGTATTTTCTCTGGGGCTTGTTCCCCATCTATTTCAAGACCCTGCACGACATACCGGCACTGGAAATTCTGCTAAACCGCATGCTGTGGTCACTGCTTTTTCTGGTTGGCGTACTGACCTGGCGCAAGCAATGGGCCTGGGTCAGTACCGCATTCAGGCAACCAAAACTGATAGGCGGCTTTGCACTTAGCGCCGTACTTTTATCCGCCAACTGGTTTGTGTATATCTGGGCAGTCAATCATGGTCACATCGTTGATGCCAGTCTCGGTTATTTCATCACACCTCTCGTCAATATCCTCATAGGCTCAGTCTTGTTGCGGGAGAAACTGCGCCCTGGTCAATGGCTGTCGGTAGCATTAGCTGCAGTAGGCGTCGCCTGGTTGACAATACAGACTGGTCACCTGCCATGGATAGGCCTGGTGCTGGCTACGACCTTTGGCACTTATGGCTTGCTGCGCAAGACCTCGGCCCTGGGTGCACTGGAAGGCTTGTCACTGGAAACCGCCCTGCTCTTTCCGTTTGCCTTTGGCTGGCTATGCTGGATGACTTTTCATGGACAAAACAGCTTTGCCTCCAGCAGTATAGACATCAAGATGCTGTTGCTCATCAGCGGCCCAATTACCGCCATCCCCTTGTTATTGTTTGCTGCTGGTGCCCGCCGCATACCGATGACGACCCTGGGATTATTGCAATACATTTCACCACTGGTGCAGTTATTGCTGGGTGTCTGGCTATATCACGAGCCCTTCGACATCAACAAGCTGGCCGGTTTTATCGCCATCTGGGCAGCGCTGGTCGTCTATTCGGCGGAAGGTTTATGGCGCAATTTCCGCACTGTCAAAATTGGAGCAAAGCAAGGCAGTTAAGCGCCAATTGCTCCAAAAAGGCCATGTAAATGGATTCGTGTTAAACTGCCGCCTACGCTAGGGGTCCTGGAAATAATATTTCCGGGTGAGAGAGTCCCTTCTACCTGATCTGGATAATGCCAGCGAAGGGAAGCGCAAAGTCCCGGCTCTTCTTGCTTCTTTGTTTGCTCCCGCGCTGTCACCCACAACGCATTAAGAGCAAACAATGTCCAACCTTACTGTATTACGCCCCACCGTCATCGCACTCTCCATCGCCCAGGCTTTCCTGTTGCTCTCATCTGCCCATGCCCAGAGCACAGCTGGCAATGATAAATCACTGCCAGAAGTGACAATCACAAGCAGCAAAAGCAATGAAGCCAAAGTAGAACGCAGTAAGGTCACTGGTTTCATTGATGCAGCGCTACTGGATACGCCAAACTCAGTCAATGCCTTCAACACAGCTCAGATGCAGGACCTGCGCATACGCCAGACCACTGATGCGATGAAATATGACGCCAGTGTCAATGACGCCTATAACGCCATCGGTTATGCCGAGCAATTCTCGATACGCGGCTTTGCCCTCGATAACTCCAGCAGCTACCGCAAGGATGGTTTTGCCATTCCTGGTGATGCCTCTATTCCTTTGGAAAACAAGGAACGTATAGAAATCCTCAAGGGTATCGCAGGTTTCCAGGCTGGCTTCGGCACGCCGGGCGGTATCATCAATTATGTGACCAAACGCCCTGCCAGCTATGCGGTTCGTTCAGCCACTTTTGAAATCAGTGAGCGCGGTACCGTGTATGGCGCAGCGGACATCAGTGATAATTCCAACGACAAGCAGTTTGGTTTCCGCATCAATGCAGCGGGTGAACGTCTGCGCTCTTACGTCAAAGGTGCGGATGGTCAGCGCCAGTTCGTCTCTGCAGCATTTGACTGGCACATCACACCGCAAGCCCTGCTGCAATTCGATGCTGACTATCAGCATAAATCGCAATTGTCTGTACCTGGCTTTCAATTATTCAATGGTACGGATTTGCCACGCGGCGTTCCTGCTGACTTGATGCTGAATTCACAGCCTTGGGCCAGGCCTGTAGATACCCGCAACAGCAATCTGGGGCTGCGTTATGAGTACCTGATCAATGCTGACTGGCGTGCCAGTGTCGCTGTCAACAAGCATGAATTCAAACGTGATGACTACACTGCCTTCCCTTACGGATGTGGTGCAGCCAATCTGTACCCTGGCTATTGCGCGAATGGCGACTATGACGTGTATGACTACCAAAGCGTAAATGAATCCAAATCACTTTGGGGCACTCAAGCCCTGCTGAATGGTAAATTCAATGCGGGTGGCATGCAGCACGAACTGGCACTTGGTCTCAGTAATTCGCAGCGCAAGGATTATTTTGGTGACTACATCTATGACTATGCAGGCAGCAGCAATTTGTTCCACCCTGTCAGCGTCACGCCATCGGCAAATAAAACCGGCCCGGCTTTCTTGCGCCGCACAGACAAGGAATGGTCTGCATTTGTACAAGACATTATCAGTCTGCAAGATGACTTTAAATTGCATCTGGGTCTGCGCCATTTGAATATCTCGCGCACTCAGTTTGATAACCCTGGCTATGACCAGAACAAGCTACTGTCAACGGCAGCGCTGGTATTCAAACCGACGCTGCAAGTGTCGGTCTACGGCAGTTTTGCGCAAGGTCTGGAACATGGTGGCATCGCCCCTTTTGGCACCAGCAATGAAAACAAAATGCTGAACCCAGGCAAATCCACGCAAATTGAATTTGGTGTGAAAGCTGACGTACTGCGCGACCTGAGCCTGTCTGCAGCCATCTTCCGCATCAAGAAGCCGCTGGAATATACCAATAGCAGCAATACCTATGTCAGCAATGGCGAAGCACTGCACACAGGCCTGGAACTCTCTGCACAGGGCAAACTGACATCACAGTTGAATCTAGGTGCCAGCCTGACTGCGCTGGATGCTAAACAGCAAAACACCGGCTTCAGCAGTCTCGACGACAAGCGTGTCATGAATGTGCCACGCTTCAAATCCACTATTTATGCTGATTATGCAGTAGCAGAATTCAAGGGCTTGAATGTGAATGCAAGCTGGCAATATGCCAGCAGCAAGGCTTTCAGCCCGGACAATAGTGTTACTGTGCCAGGTTACCATCTCATGAATCTGGGTGCGCGCTATACCACGCAAATTGGTAATACAGCTACCACCCTACGCTTCAATATCGATAATGCGCTGGACAAGTTTTACTGGCGTGATGTAACGCAATCACTGGGTGGTTATCTATTCCCTGGTGCGCCACGCACATACAAAGTGTCGGCACAATTCGATTTCTGATACAGCATGCCCTGTTCAAAAAGCGATGTCAGATTTATTTAGCATCGCTTTTTTATTGCCCGTGGTACTAATATTCAATACCTTGTAGACAACGCGTTGCATGGCATCCAGACTATGTCATTCTTAGCTCGCATTCAAGCAAACCTATGGGTCGTGACATGTGGAACATCTTCAAGTATATTTTTGTGATCGCAGGCAGCCTGCTTGCCAGTCTTGCAGGTGCGGAAGAGGTATTGAAATGCCGAGCCAACTTCCCAGATTTTGGGAATGGCAAACGTCAGTTTGACATACAGATAGATAAACTGGCTGACGGTAAACTCACAGGGAAAATTGATGGCAAGCCCGCCAATCAGGATATCAAGATAAAAGAGTACCCGATATCACCTGTACTGGACTATGAAACAGATCCGTATTTAGCCGCCTTTGGCAAGCTCAATGAAGCAGAAATAGCCCTCATTCATATCCATAAATTGCAGCAGGATACATATGCAGGAAAAAGACCGCTCGTTTCATTTCATTTAAAGGAAGTGGTCAAGGTTCACTATTACGATATGGTGGGCGGAGCGGGCAGTAAAGCCAACAAATTTGGCGGCACGGTAATTTTCGAAGCCTATAACAAGTCTGGAAAACTCCTGGGCCGCGTATTCAGGTCCATCATGGTCACTGATTGCATTTGATTGTATCAATCCTTGCCTTGCACAATTGCGAGGGCAAGGATAGCTGAGCAAGACACAGCAAAATTACACATTTGCCCGAACCAAAAAATCCACACCTATCTCACGCCAGGCTTCAATTTCTTTTTGCAACCAGTAGGCCACTGTAGGATGAACACTGACCCAGTCACGTTTCATTTCCAGCTCAACCCTACCCTTCATTTTCAAACGCACATCTTCAAAATCAATTTCTGCACGTGAATGCATAAGCATCACCGCCAGGCGCAGGGCCAGCACTGCCTTGGCAAAATCCTGGTCAGCCAAGCCATCACCCACCTTGCGCAGATTACCTTTCTGACTAAGGATGAGCTTGCTCATCACTCTTTGCTCACGTGTGGTAAAGCCCGCCATGTCGGCATTTTCTATCATGTAAGCACCATGCTTGTGATAACCGGTATGCGAAATCACCATTCCCACTTCATGCAGGATGGCACTCCATTGCAATAAGTGCACATAAGTATCACCAGCCGGTCTTAATTGCAGATACAGCGACCTCACCATATCAGCCACCCGGTTTGCGCGAGACATATCAGTACGGAACAGATTGGCGAAAGACTGTACAGCAACCTCACGGCGATCGCGCTTTGTTGCACGCAAATACAAATCCCACATCACGCCCATGCGCAAACCAGCCTCGATCGGCAGCAAGACTGTGATATTGAACTCGGTCATGAGACCTATGAGTATGGCCAGGCCGCCTACTACCATGGCGACGCGCTCAGGTTTGATGCCGCTGAGCTCCAGCTGATCCAGCTGTCCGCATTGCACACAATATTGTTTGAGTGCATTCAGGCTCTTCAAGGTCAAAGTGCCGTCACCCAGGCCACCTTTGCTGATGGCATCAGAAATCGCCCGCATCGTGCCTGATGAACCATAAGCCTTGCGCCAATGTTGCGGCTGATAAGGCGGCGCGGCGTCTTCAAACATCGAACGCGCAGACAAGATGGCTGCCTCAAACGCGGCATCAGTCAGACGCCCATCGGGGAAGAAACTGGTGCTATGCTTGACCGTTCCTATACTAAAGGATTCCACCCGCAGGATTTGATGCCCCTGGCCGAGTATCACCTCGGTTGAACCGCCGCCGATATCAAGGACAAGGCGACGCTCTCCAGGTACGGCAACCGCATTCGATACCCCTATATAAATCAGGCGGCCTTCTTCTTCACCTGAAATTACTTCGATGGGGCAGCCTATGGCGGCCTCCGCCAGCGGCAATAATTGCGCGGCATTCTTGGCGATGCGTATGGTATTGGTGGCGACAACGCGCAGATTTTCTACCGGGTAGGCATTCAGGATTTCGCGAAAACGTGCCAGGCAATTAATCGCTTTTTGCATGGCATCTGGTGTCAGATTGCCATCCTTGTCCAGGCCAGCTGCCAGGCGTATGGGGTCGCGCGCGCTTTTGATGACTTTGATGACGTCACCTTCATGCCGCGCAATGTGCATGCGAAAACTGTTGGAACCCAGATCAACGGCGGCCAGCATGCTTTTTATCCTTTACTAATGATGAGTGAAGCGATCAAAAAAACGCCTGGAAAAACCAGATGCTTTACAGATTAAGCATAAATGATATTAATCATTTTTTATGACCTAACAGTGACCTTGATGAGCTACGGTGGCAAGTGCGCCACAAATGCTCACAACTGTACAAAAAATCTTCTCTGCATGGCTTCCAGTCCAGTCGTTTTCAATACCTCGGCCAGGCGCTCTGCCGGTCGCTTGGCTGACAAGCCTTTGTATTCTGCCACGATCAATTCGTTTTTCATCGAATGTTCCCATCCTACCAGTTCTGTGACCCTGACCTGATATCCATGTGCTTCCAGTTGCAGGCAACGCAGCACATTGGTGATCTGGCTACCGAATTCGCGCGTATGGATGGGGTGACGCCACATTTCTGACAAGGGGTTATTCTTTACTGCGTCACCCTTGGACTTGCGCAGCTCTGCCGCCACTTCTGCCTGGCAACAAGGCACCAGCACCATGAACTGCGCTTTTTTCTTGAGAGCGAACTGTATCGCATCATCCGTCGCCGTATCACAGGCGTGCAAAGCGGTGACAATATCGATTTTTTCTGGCAAGGCAGATGAAGTAATCGAATCAGCAACAGACAAATTCAAAAAAGACATTCCCGGAAAATCCAGGCGCTGTGCCAGCTCTGTGGAACGCTGCACCAGCTCATCCCGCGTTTCTATGCCATAAATCCTGGCCTTGCTTTGGGCCTGCTCTGACTTGAAGAACAAGTCATACAGGATGAAGCCCAGATAAGACTTGCCCGCACCATGATCTACCAGACTGATATCAGCATGGTCTTGCTGCAATTTCTGCAATAGCGGTTCTATGAACTGATAGAGATGATAAACCTGCTTGAGCTTGCGGCGGCTATCCTGGTTCATCTTGCCATCCCGCGTCAGGATGTGCAACTCCTTGAGCAACTCCAGCGACTGGCCAGGACGTATCTCGTGTTTTTCCTGCACTTCAGGCGCAGCCTGCTTGTTTGCACTGCCAGATTTTTTTTTCATGGTAATAAGCTCACTCAAAGGACAAGGCCATGATAGTCCCACGATCAGTAATATGGCAGGGGACCACGACACAGCTCTGGCATTGTCTTGGCATTACATATTATGGGGGAACATGCCATCAGCCGTGATGCAAAAACAAAAAAGGACTCAGGTTTGACACCTGAGTCCTTTGTTTTGGTAGGCCGTGCGGGATTCGAACCTGCGACCAACGGATTAAAATTCCGCTGCTCTACCAGCTGAGCTAACGACCCAAAACTGCTACATACTGCTAAAAAATTTAAAGACTTAGTAAAGTGACCTAAGTCTTTGGTATTCGTGGTAGGCCGTGCGGGATTCGAACCTGCGACCAACGGATTAAAAGTCCGCTGCTCTACCAGCTGAGCTAACGACCCGAAGACAAAGATTATAGGGGGTTTCGGGGTCGCTGTCAACGCTGCTGCCAGATTAAGAGGTAAGCTGCCCTATTTCAATGCAGCCAGACGGTTCTTTGCTGCCTGTGCAGCTTCGGTGTCAGGGTATTTTGCCAGCACGCTTTCCAGGACTTTTTTGGCGGCCGCCTTCTCTTTCAACTCTATATGGCAGGAAGCGATATTCAACAAGGCATCAGGCGCCTTGGGATGATCAGGGTAGTTCTTCACTACTTGCTGCATATTCAAAATGGTATTGCGGAAATCACGTTGCGCAAAATAAGAGAAGCCCAGCCAGTATTGCGCAGAACCGGCAAATGCCGATTGTGGATTATTCATCAAAAAACTGGAAAAAGCTGGTGTTGCAGCCTTATAGTCACCCGCCTTAAACAAGGCCATGGCAGCGTCGTAGGACCGTTGCTCGCTGACATCCACTGTCGCCTCCTGCCCATCCACTGTCATGCGCTTGGGCTCAACCTTGCGGACACGGTTATCAAGATCGACATAAAAATCTTGCTGACGCTTTTGGGTATTCGCCAGGTCGTTGGATAGGACCTCTATCTGACCACGCAATTTGGCAATTTCTGAACGCAGCAATTCATTTTCATTCGCCAGTTCCAAAGCGGTGCTTTTATCTGCCTTGCTTTCAAGCTTGGCATCGAGTCTGGCATTCACGGCATCCACTTTTGCCCGCAGGTCCAGGATGGCTTTACGTGCTTCATCATCATCAAAAATACCGGCAGATGCCGCAGATGGCAAAATTGCGCAGGATAGTGCCGCAGCGAGAAAGGTAGTGCGTAAAGAATTGAGTTTCATGGCAATCTGAAAAAATGGATACGCGCTGCACTTCTGGAAAAGAAACACAGCGCCAAATGCAAAGAAAGCCTCAACAGAGGCTTTCAAACACAAAATTACTTGTACAGAATATCGGAACGACGGTTTTCTGCCCAGGAAGCTTCATCACTACCTGTTGCCTTTGGTTTTTCCTTACCCAAAGAGACAGCTTCGATTTGTGCATCGGACACACCCAGCAGTGTCAAAGATTTGCGTACTGCTTCAGCACGCTTTTGACCCAGTGCCAGATTGTATTCGCGGCCACCACGTTCATCGGTATTACCCTGGATCAGGATATTGCGGTTTTTGTTCGCAACCAAATATTTGGCATGCGCTTCTACCACTGGCTTGAATTCATCTTTGACTGCGTAGCTGTCATAGTCGAAGTAGATGCTACGTTTTGCCAAGGCGCCTTGTGTCAATGGATCGACTACGGCAGTCACTTGCTTGACTGTGTTAGTGTCAGTTTGTGTAGTTGTACCCTTGTTAGTGGAATTATCTTCGATTTTCTTGTCTTCCAGAGGCACTTTGGAAGCACAGGCTGTCATCAAAACAACGCTGGAAATCAACATTGCGAGTGTTTTGGATTGGGATGTAAAACGCATTTTCTCTCCTGATTAAAATAGCTAAACAAATAGTCAAATACTGCTTATTTCATGAAGGGACCCCAGGTGGGCTCCCGAATATCTCCGGCCTGGACCGTCAATTTTTGCTTCACCTTGCCATCAATAGACACTACCGCGAGCGAGCCGCGGCGGCCTGACTCGGTTGCATACATAATGTAACGTCCATTTGGTGAAAAGCTCGGTGACTCGTCCTTGGTAGTGTCAGACAGCCTTAATTCCTGGCCGCTGGCTAAATCCAGTACATATAACTGGAATTTACCGTCGCGACGTGAAATATAAGCCAAAGTCTTACCGTCGGGGGATATTCTTGGAGTGATATTGTAGGTGCCGCCAAAAGTAACACGCTTGGCCTCGCCCCCACCTGCACTCATTTTATAGATTTGCGGGTTGCCACCGCGGTCGCTGAGGAAATAAATCGACTGGCCATCAGCAGCAAATTGTGGTTCAGTATCGATAGCAGAACTGGAAGTCAGTTTTTGCAGATTGCCGCCATTGGCATTCACCGTAAAAATCTGGGTCTGGCCATCGCGCGACAATGCCACGGCCAGCTTGCTGCCATCTGGCGACCATGCTGGTGCGGAATTATTACCCTTGAAATTGGCGATTTCAGTTCTTTCACCTGTGACCAGGTTTTGCACCAGAATTACGGGCTTGCGCTTTTCAAAGGATACATAGGCGACCTTGGTACCATCTGGTGACCACGCTGGCGAAATGATGGGCTCAGAAGAACGCAAGGCGATTTTGGTGCCTTCGCCATCGGCGTCTGCCACTTCCAGGCGATATTCAGAACCAGCCTTGGTCACATAGGCGATACGAGTTGAAAATATGCCACGTACGCCAGTCAGTTTTTCATAGATATCATCCGCAATGCGGTGAGCCGTCAGGCGTACATTGGCTGGTGGCGCGGTCACAGAAAAACCGGACAAAGTGCTGGATTTGACCGTATCAAGCAATTTGTAACGCACATCGAAGCGGCCATCGGCCAGGCTTTGCACACTACCTACTACCAGTGCATCTGCACCCTTGGCTTTCCAGTCGCCAAAATTGACAACGGCATTTTCGTTCAGGACAACATTGGCATCAATAATCTTGAAATAGCCACTGCGTGTCAAATCATCCTTGATGATGCTGGTCACTTGTTGAGGAGTAAGGGCCTCATCTGTGAATCCAGCAATAGCGATAGGTATCTGGTTGGAACCTACGCCAGATACTTCGACCCTGATCTGGGAGTAAGCAGGGGCAAGACCAGATAAATTAGCGACAGCAGCGATCACTGCCGTCACTGCAATTTTTTTCAACATGGACATCATCGGGTTTTATTCTTCCTTCATACGATAAACCAGCGTCAGGCTGGACGGGACTTGACCACTCTTGTCACGCGGGAAAGGAGCAGACTTTTCTATTCCTGCAGCCACCGCATCGTCAAAACTGGCAATCCCTGAGGATTTAACTTTGCGTATTCCACCACGGAGTGATCCATCTGGCAATAGGTTAATGCTGTATTCCACGGTAGGATTACCCGCAGTACTGTCAATTCCGCTGAAATTCGTGTTGGACCTGACCTTGGCGGCAATTTTTGCGATATAACTTGGATCACCGCGGGTGTTCCCGGTGGATTTTTCACTGGTCCCTGAGCCACCACTACCTGTATTCGCCGCCTGTTTGGTGACACGCGCGAGTTCATCTTTAAACAGCTTGTCCGTCTTTTCTTTTTCTTTGGCGGCCAATTTCTTTTTCTCTGCGGCTTCCTGGGCCAGCTTTTCTTCCTTGCGTTTTTGCTCGGCAAGTTTTTCTTGCTGTTCTTCCTTGCGTTTTTTCTCAGCCAATTCTCGCTGGAGCTCTTCTTCCTTTTTCTTTTCGAGCAATTTACGCTTTTTTTCCTGCGCCAGAGCTATTTCTGGGTCTTCCTGACGCACTTCTTCCTTGACCGGGACAGGCTCTTTTGGCTTTTCTTCCACAATAGGTTCGGGTACGGGGACAGGTTTCGGGGCAGCTTCACGGTTCGTTAAGTCCCAAATTTCTGCCACTGTTTCATTACTAGCCTTATTTTGCCAACTCACTCCCACCCACAAAAAACTTAACAAAACAGCATGAACAACAGAAGCCAGTGCGATGGCTCGCCAGTGTCCTGTCTGATGTTGATGAAAATCCGGATGTGCTTGATTGGAAACCTGATTCATAGTCCTTAAGACTTTATTTGCCCGACTTGGTTCCGGAAATGTTGACCACGTCAGTGACAAAAAATGCGCATTAGCTGTTGTAACAGCTGAAATTATAAACCGCATTCGGCTTTTTACCTCAGAGTTACTACCTATTGCCTATCTTAGCGCATAACAAAAAGCTAATCCGTGTAAAATTTACAGGCAATTTGCGCCCACTTTTGAAGAAGACAACATGAATACACCTTCATCTACCCCTCCTTCCGCATTAAAGCAGTTGAAAATTGACCGTGGCAGCAGTGCGCCAGGCAAAAAAATACGCTGGGGCCGCTGGATTACTGGCTTCGTTATCCTTGCCGGAGCAATTGGCTTTGCCCTGAAACCCGGCAAAATCGAGGTGCAAGTCACTTCTGTCATCACAACCTACCCTTCCCAGCAATATGCGCAACTGACAGCCTCAGGCTATGTCGTCGCGCAAAGGCGCGCCGCAGTAGCCAGCAAGGCCACTGGCCGCCTGATACAACTGAATGTACGTGAAGGCAGCCAGGTAAAACAAGGGGATTTGCTGGCCAAACTTGATGCCAGCGACATCCTGGCCGCCAAAGCCCAGGCCCTGGCTGGCATACGGCAAGCTGAAGCCAGCGTTGCCCAGGGCAATGTAGAACTACTGAATGCAGAATCCGAACTGAAACGCAGCCAGGGCCTGCGCACGCAAGGATTTTTATCTCCACAAGCACTGGACACAGCGATTAATCGTGTGAATATGGCAAAAGCCGTCATCAGGTCGGCGCAGGCAGCCGTTGGCGTTGCTCAAGCACAATTTAAAGTACAGCAGGTAAGCCAGGACTTTACGGAAATCCGCGCGCCTTTTGATGGCGTGGTATTGGTCAAGAATGCCAATGTCGGCGACATCATCACCCCCTTTTCAAATGCTGCGGGCAGCCAGGGTGCGGTAGTCACCATGGCAGACATGACGACGCTGGAGGTCGAAGCAGATGTATCGGAGAGCAATCTGGCCAAGGCCAAAATAGGATCTCCAGTTGAAATCACGCTGGATGCCTTGCCCGACAGCCGCTTCAAAGGCAGCATCGTCGGTATCGTGCCTACCGTAGACAGAGCCAAGGCCACGGTCATGACCAAGATACGTTTTGAAAAACTGGACTCACGCATCCTGCCTGAGATGAGTGCCAAGGTGACTATCCTGTCACAAACAATCACCGATGCGGATCAAAAACCCCTGCTTGCTGTCAACCCCAAGGCCGTCGTCGACCATGAGGGTAAAAAGCAAGTTTACCGCCTCAAGGACGATAAGGTGGAATTGATACCTGTCACGCTGGGCCGCAAGATAGGTGATAACGTCGAAGTCAGCAGCGCATTGAAGTCAGGCGACAGACTGGTGTTGTCCCCCTCTGAGAAAATAAAACCTGGTGCGCAAGTAGTGGTGGCGACAAAATGACCGCAAACAATGAAGAAGTGCTGATACGCATACAACAACTGGGCAAATCCTATGAGCGCGGCGGGCAACATATACCCGTGCTTGAAGGTGTAGACCTCGATGTGCACGCAGGTGAATTTGTTGCCTTGATGGGACCCAGTGGCTCAGGCAAAAGCACCTTGCTCAATTTGATTGCTGGCATAGACAAACCCACCAGTGGCAGTATAGAAATTGGCGGTATCGATATCGCCAGGCTCAGCGAGTCTGAACTGGCTGACTGGCGCGCTGCCAATGTCGGCTTTATTTTTCAGTTCTACAATCTCATGCCGGTGCTGACAGCGTTTGAAAATGTAGAGTTGCCGCTATTGCTGACGAGATTGTCCCGCAGCCAGCGCAAAGCCCATGTCGAAGCGGCACTGGGCATGGTGCGCCTGACCGACAGAATGGATCATTATCCGAATGAGTTGTCTGGTGGGCAGCAGCAGCGTGTTGCCATTGCCAGGGCGCTAGTGACTGACCCTACCCTGATAGTCGCTGATGAACCTACCGGCGATCTCGACAGAGTGACTGCTGGTGAGGTGCTGGATTTGCTGGAAGAATTGCATAGCGAGTTGGGCAAAACTATCGTCATGGTGACCCATGACCCGAAAGCTGCGATGCGCGCGAAACGCCTGGTGCATCTGGAAAAAGGCGTCTTGGTGCCGGATGAGGCCATGGACGCTGCTGTGCACTTGACTGCACATTGAAGATATAAAGAACACCCGCCATTATGTTCATCTTTCGCCTTTTACTGAAAAATGCATTTCGCCACAAGCTGCGCACCTTGCTGACCATGGTTGGCCTGGTCGTGGCAATTTGCGCTTTTGGCTTGCTACGTACAATTATCGATGCCTGGTACGCAGGCGTAGAAGGTACCTCCAGCACCCGTCTCATCACCCGCAATGCGATATCACTCACCTTCCCTCTGCCATTAAATTATGCCGAAAGATTGAAAACGGTGGATGGTGTAACAGGCATCAGTTGGTCGAACTGGTTCGGCGGCATCTATATCACCGAAAGAAACTTCTTCCCACAGTTTGCAGTGGAGCCCGCCAGCTATCTGGCGCTCTATCCTGAATATGTATTGAAAGACGAAGAGAAAAAAGCTTTCCTGCTTGACAGGCAGGGTGCTGTGGTTGGACGCAAGCTGGCCAATCAATATGGCTGGAAAATAGGTGACCAGATACCGATACGTGGCACTATCTTCCCCGGCACCTGGAACTTTACCTTGCGTGGCATCTGGGACGGCATTGATGCCAAGACAGATGAATCACAACTGCTGTTTCACTGGCAATTTTTGGCGGAATCGGTGCGCAAGCGGGCTGCCAAAGGGGCAGACTATGTCGGTGTGTATGTGGTACGCATTAACGAACCCAACAATGCGCCGATTATTTCTGAACGCATAGACGCCCAGTTTAAAAATTCACTGGCAGAGACACTGACGGAAACCGAGAAAGCATTTCAACTGGGTTTTGTCTCCATGAGCGAAGCCATCCTGGTCGCAGTCAACGCCGTCAGCGTCGTGATTGTCGTCATCATTATGGCAGTGATGGCAAACACTATGACCATGACGGCACGTGAGCGGCTGGCTGAGTACGCGACACTTAAAGCACTGGGATTTTCGCCCAGCTTTGTCGTCAAACTCTTGTTTGGTGAAAGCCTGGTGATCGCCCTGCTGGGAGGTGGGCTAGGCTTGCTATTGACTATCCCCATTGCCAATGCCTTTGCCAAGGCCGTGGGCACACTGTTTCCCGTATTCATGGTGTCTGATCTCACCATGCTGCTGCAATTGCTGGCAAGTGTGGTCGTAGGCGTCGTTGCAGCAGCCTGGCCTGCATGGAAGATGAGCCGGATAGATATCGTCAACGGTCTGAGGCATGTCGCATGAAAGCGATTCCATTCTCTTATATCGCCCGCAACCTGTGGGTCAGGCGCGTCACCACGCTGCTGACTGCGGGTGGCATGGCGCTGGTGGTATTTGTCTTTGCCACCGTGCTGATGATGAGTGAAGGCATACGCGCCACGCTGGTCGCAACAGGGCAGCCTGACAATGTACTGGTCTTGCGTAAAGGCGCAGGCGCGGAAATTAATAGTGGTATTTCGCGCGAGCAGGCCGCCATCGTCGAGAGCCTGCCCGGCATTGCCACTAACGGCGATGGTGAGCGACTGGTCAGCAAGGAACCAGTGGTATTGAATAATCTGCCCAAACGCAGCAATGGCAAACCCAGCAATGTCACCGTGCGCGGCACATCTGCGCTGGGACTGGAATTGCGGCCACAGGTCAAGCTGGTGCAGGGCCGCATGTTCCGGCCCGGCACCTCAGAAATCATCACTGGCAAATCCATCGCCAGTGGTTTCCGTGGCACTGATCTTGGCGAAACCTTGCACTTTGCCCAAAGAGACTGGGTGGTCGTCGGTGTATTCGATTCTGGCAAGACTGGCTTTGACAGCGAAATCTGGGGCGATGCTGAGCAAATGATGGCAGCCTTTCGCCGCAATGCCTATTCAACCATGGTGTTTCGCCTGGCCGACAAGTCGGCTTTTGAAAAAACAAAAACTGCCATTGACACTGACCAACGCCTGCAAATTGAAGCCAAACCGGAGATTCAATTCTATGCAGAGCAAAGTGAAGCGCTTGCCACCTTCATCCGCATCCTTGGCTTGAGCCTTTCCATCATCTTTTCCATCGGTGCCATTGTTGGGGCCATGATCACCATGTTCGCCGCCGTCGCCCAGCGCGTCGGGGAAATTGGTACGTTGCGCGCCCTGGGTTTCAGGCGCAGCGCTGTATTGATTGCTTTTCTATTTGAGTCACTCTTGCTCTCTCTGGTGGGCGGCTGTATAGGCTTGTTTGCCGCTTCATGGATGCAAGCAGTCGATATCTCAACGACCAATTTTCAGACCTTTAGTGAGTTAGCCTTCCAATTTAAACTGACGCCCGAGATCGCGGTCCAGACTATCGTGTTTTCTTTGTTTATGGGTTTTGTCGGTGGCTTCATTCCGTCATGGCAGGCAGCCCGAATGAAGATCGTTGATTGTTTGCGCGCCAGTTAATCCAGGCGCAAAAATAGCTACACCAAGTCGGGATTTTTTTGAAACTTTCATGGCTTTGTGCAGTCCATCATTCTTTAATCAGGATGAGTACAAATGATGGACAAACCCAACAAGCTCAGCATGCTGACTATTTCTCTGCATTGGATCATCGGCATCCTTATCATGGGTCTATGTGCAGCAGGTGTGTATATGACCAGGGCAGAAGCCTGGGACTTGTACCCCATTCATAAGTCCCTGGGCGTGCTGGTGCTTTCTGCTGCCCTACTGCGTGTACTATGGCGCATTAAAAATGGCTGGCCTGCACCCGTAGCGGATTATTCCCGACTCGAACATTTAGCAGCAAAAGTCGTCAAATGGGTATTGATCATTGGCACAATAGCTTTACCCGTCAGTGGCATGTTGTTTTCTGGAGCCAGCGGCCACGGCTTTGGCATATTCAGCCTGGTACTGGTTCCTGCTCAGCATATGCCTGGCAACCCCGCAGAAGTGTTGGCTTATAGTGAATTCTGGGCAAGAGCTGGTGCCAGCATACACCAGGCGACAGCCTATATCCTGATTGCGGCCATCCTCCTGCATGTGGCGGGCGCAGGCAAACACCACTTTATCGACAAGGATGCGACTCTAAACCGCATGCTGAACAAGTAAATTCTGCCATTTTAAAAGCGCCTATCTATGATGCAAAAAACCTGGATAAGCGGACTATTGTTCGCTCTTGCCCTGCCCGCAGCAATCGCACAAACCAGATCACCCGAATGGGATACATGGCTAACAAAAAACACCAGCGCGATCACAGATAAAAATGCCAGCGATGACTACGCCGACCTTGCTGCTTTTGGTGCAGCCATCAAAGATAGCCACATCATCCTGCTGGATGAGCAAAGCCATGGAGAAGAAAATGTCTTTGCATTGAAAGCCAGGCTGGTGAGATATCTGCATGAGAAACATGGTTACCAGGTGTTGGTGCTGGAAAGTGGTCTATATGATGTTGAGCACATCTGGCGAACTACCGATGCAGCCAACACCATTCGCTCACAAGCACCAGGCAATGTGTTTTACCTGTATGCAAACAGCCCTGCAATGCAAGGGCTATTCGAATATCTCCAAACTCAAAAACAGGGAAATTCTCCCCTGATACTATCGGGCATGGATAGTCAGCATACTGGCACCTATGCCAGACAATACCTGTTGAATGACCTGAAGAATCAACTTAACAAGACAGGCAATACCAAGTTGGGCAACAATATTTTCTGGAGTAAATTTGCCGAACTCAGCCTGGCCTTGTTCAACATGGACCGCACAGCACCCGATACCAAGACCCAGGAACAATATTTTCAATTCATGCAACAATTAAAAGCTGCTTTCCCTTCAAGTGAGCAGTATTTCTGGCAACGCATTGTTGCCAGTATCGAGGATCAGGCGAGGCGTTACTGGGGAAACAGACATGAACACCGCAGTGCGGTCATGGGCGAGAATTTGCTTTCCCTGCTGCAGCATCGCTATGCGAATCAAAAAATCATCGTCTGGGGGCATTTCGTGCACCTGAATCGTAGCGGGTTACCGCGCCATGGCAATCTTGGTCACCTTGTCAGCGATCGGTTTAAGGACAAGGCCTATGTTGTCCATTTCACAGGCAATAAGGGGAGCTACTACAATTTTTTCAATGATCAGAATACCCCAGTCCTGAGCTTCCCTGCCAAGACCATAGAAAATCATCTAGAACGCCAGCCAGGCCCTTATAACTTTACTGACTGGCGCAAACTACCACCACATCTGAAACAGGATGTGAGTATGCAAGCTGCGCTCAGCTCTTACATTCCTCAAGGCTTGTTTGAATTACCTGAAGCTGGAGCACATTGGCATGAACGTGTAGATGGAACTTTTTACCTGAACAAGATCACAAGCACAAAACCATGAACTTGTTGAGCAATGCTGCTTATATCGTGTTGATAAACGTCTTGTAAAAATCAACGAAAGCCCTGACCTTGCCAGGCATATGCCGCCCTGGTGGCAGTACGGCATATATGCCGCCCTTGGGCAACTCGTAGTCAGGCAGCAAACGTTGCAACTTGCCAGCCTTGATCGCCATGGCTGAACTCAATTCCTCCATGGCAGAAATACCCGCACCAGCTTGCAGCAAGGCCAGCAAGGCATTTGGCGAATCAACCTGCATGCGCGATTTCATGTGTATGGTTTGTACTCTACCTGAGGCATCTGCAATTTTCCAGGTCAATGGCGCAGGCAACAGGGACAGCGCAATCCATTGATGCTCGCTTAAATCCTCTGGTACTTTGGGTATGCCATGCTTTTTTAAGTAAGCAGGAGCGGCCACGATGAATTGCTGAAATTCACCGAGCTTGATGGCCCTTTGCGATGAATCGCGCAACCAGCCCATACGAAAAGACAGATCTATGCCATCTGCGACCAGATCAGATATGCGGTCACCCGTCCGCAAGTCTATACGCAAGTGCGGATGCAACCGGGAAAACTCTGCCACGGCTGGCGCGATAGACAAAGTCGCATGACTGACGCTGGCAGACAAACGCAGCAAACCTGTCAACTCCCCCTGCTCACTACCCACTTGCGTCAAGGCATCGCGCAAGCCCGCCAGCAAGGGCTGGCACTGCTCATGCAGATTGCGTCCAACATCGGTCAGTGCCATCTGGCGCGTAGTGCGAGTGAACAAGGCTGCTCCCAGTTGCCGTTCCAGCCGGTTTATTTGTACGCTGATCTTGGCTTTTGCCACATCCAGCCTGTCTGCTGCTGCAGTAAAACTGCCCGCCTCAACGACGGCATCAAATATGGTCAGGCTATTCAAATCTATTTGATCCAGTGTTGCCATGTTCATCCTTACATTGCGTCAATTGCCTGATGAGGTGCAAATCCACAACTTTAATTGATAACAAATTTAGAACAATGAATTATTAATTATCACATTTATCTAGTCAATAAAAAATGTCAGACTGCGCCTCATCAACACATTCATCAAGGAGAAGCAAATGAATATCGCCATTATCGGTGCCAGTGGTTTTATAGGATCCGCAATTTTGACAGAAGCATTGTCACGCCAGCACAAAGTCACAGCCTTTGTTGCCCACCCTGAGAAATTGGCAGCAACTAATCAATTGCAAGTGATTGCCACTGATGTGCAAGATCTGCAAACCCTGAGCAAGCAATTGACCGGATTTGATGCCATCATCAGCGCTTTCAGCGGTCATGCAAATGGCGACACCCTGAGATATTACGTCAGCGGCATCAGCAATATTATTCAGGCGGCCAGGGATATACAAACACCGCGCCTGCTGGTAGTTGGCGGCGCAGGCTCGCTGGAAGTTGCACCTGGCGTACAGGTATTGGATACACCAGACTTCCCTGAAGCGTACCGGGCATCGGCTGAAGGTGCGCGCACTGCATTGCAACTGCTGCGTCAGGAAACAACGCTCAACTGGACCATGCTCAGCCCCTCAGCCATGATTGCGCCTGGTCAGCGCACTGGACATTTCCGACTGGGCAAGGATAATTTATTGATTGCTGCAGATGGCAAGAGTCATATATCGGTAGAAGACTATGCGGTAGCGATGATCAATGAACTGGAAGTACCGGCAAATCAGTATCAAAGATTTACCGTAGGTTACTGATCTGGCGGTGAGAACATACTTAAGTATGACAGCTTATGGGGAAAGTATTTAGTAAGATACGTATTCATCTCAACTGAATCTGGCTTCCTGGACCAGGGTGTGTTGACATATCTTTTCGCCTAAAAGGCATGTCAACACACCCAAATAACCCTTGCAGCTTCCACCAACTCACAAACTTGAAGGTAACCGCATGAGCGCACTGGTAATAAAAGAATGGAAGACTGACACCAAACCTATCGACGACAAGAATAATTTCATCAGCATTACCGGTCGCCAAAGCGGTTTGATTGCATGGATTTTGTCGCTGATGGGCGTTGATCCTACCACCAGAATTTTGGTAGGCGTCGACAGGGTCGAGTTTACTGCGAATTCATTAGCGGGAACAGAGTCCCGTATGTTACCGCTGCAAGGCATTTGCTCAACTTATTATGGCTATCACAAGCCGTGGAAGCAGGCTTTGAGCTACTTTTCTATAGGATTTTTTATTGCATACTTCTTAATGGCGGCGCAGCTATTTACCCCGGCACTGTTAGTCATTTTCGCTGGTGCAGTGATAGGGTTGGTGTACTACTTTCTGAATCGAGAACTGACGCTGGGATTCGTTGAGAACAGTGGTGTCATTAGCGGCATACGCTTCAAGCGTTCTGTTATTGAAAATATTGATGTCAACGAGGAACAGGCGAAATCCGCATGCGTCATCATACAAAAACTGATAGAAGCGAAAGAAAAACGTAGCAAGGCTACGGCTAGCTGAACAGCGACTGAGCGACTCCATCATCAGTCCTGCGTATTGCATTTATTCCTCAATGAGGCCGCATAAAATTTATGCGGCCTCACTTCATTTAGGCCTCACCCTTGTGTCCACCAAAAATGCATCGGGACATTGAATACTTGTCAATATGTTGAGGCTGAAAAGTGGTTGCTGCAGAAATCCTGTGTCATGAAGCGACCTGAAGAAATTTTTAGCGCTTGTAACTTACCAATGATGGAAAAACCCATTAAGTACCAGATTTCAGTACTAATCGTTCAAGCATACTAAGCCTGGCATATTCTATTGGCGTAGTTTTTTTATCTTTGCGAGACTTCGCTCCGAGCTCTCCGCCGGAGAGTAGTTGTGCGGCAGGACTGCCGCCCGGACTGTTTAGCTTCCATTGATAAAAGGATTACCATGAAACATATTTTCAAACTGACAGCCATCGCGTTCTCCAGCTTCATGGCCATGTCGTTTTCTGCTCACGCACAAGATAAAACGGCGCAAGAGCCTGAGTCTACAGCGATAATTGGTGCTGGTGTGTTCTATGCGCCTGAATACCTGGGTGCGAAGAAACATCGCTTTGGCCCTGCTATCTATGGCGAATACCAAAACAAAAACGGATTTTTTGTCAGCACCGCGCGCGGCATAGGTTATGGTCAGAAAGTCGGTGATTTCTCACTTAGCGCAGGAATAGGCTATCGCGCAGGCCGTGAAGATTCACGCGATTCGAAAAAACTGTTCAGTTCAGATGACTTGAAAGGCATGGGTGATATTCCTGGCTCTGTCACAGCCAACCTGCATGCAAGCACCACCTTTGCTGGTGGCATCAATGCCAGTTTTGGTGCCAACCTGGCGTTGTCTCATAGAGAAAATGGCAATTCCTACGAATTTGGCTTGTCCGCCCCGATATTCCAGACTACCTCAGACAAAGTTGAAATTGGTGGCAGCCTGACTTATGGCGATGCTAAATATAACCAGACTAATTTTGGTGTAACTGCCAAGCAAAGTACTAATTCAGGCTACAAGACATTTAACGCAAAGGCCGGATTCTCGCAAGCGCTGGGCACTGTCTCATGGACACATATGATAGACAAAAACTGGTCTGTACGCAGTGCCGCAGGTGTTTCTCAAGTGATGGGTGATGCTGCAGACAGCCCGTTGACGAAAAAGAAAACCAGCCCGATATTGATGACAACAGTAAATTATACTTTCTGACTTGCATAATGTAATTCTTGCGTGAGTACAGGCCCTGACGATAGAGATACATTATCAACAGGGCCAGCATCGCTAATGAGCCAGCGACTACACTGAGATAGTCACTTTTTGACGCGTAAGGCCGTGACGACACCAATAATCAAAAAAGTAATCCCCAGCAAAACTATGGGTTCTGGTATGCGCTTACTCAGAATGAATGCATAGGCCAGCGCTGCCAGCGTTTCAAACACAATGAGTTGCCCTGCAAGGTTGGTAGGCAAGCATTTGCTGGCCTGGTTCCAGCACATCGTGCCTAGCCATGAGGCAAACAAACCAATAATCAACATCAGAGTGATGAAGTATTGTGGCCGGGGGCCGAATGGCATGGAAAAATCCTGCCCGCTGACACTCATGTATATCCATAAGCCCAAATAACCGAGCACAGCAAGCGGCAAAGTGGCAACACCTTGGGCACTGGCCCAGACTCTGGGATTACGGTCAGGGTGGTGGCGCAACCAGTCCGCATTTCTTAAGGGGTACCAGGTCCAGCAGGCCACGGCAACAAGGGCAAACAGGCCACCTATGATATACGTCCTGATATCTTTGTCGGAGGCCGCCTGCAATACGCTTATTTCCACACTGTTGACGCAGGCCACGCCAGCAAAAATAATCATTAGCGATGGCAGCATGCGTCGCCAGGCAATGCTTCCATCGCGCTGGGCATTACGGTAATTGGCAGTGATGGCAATCACAACAGGCAGCGTGCCTATCAACATGGTGGGCAGCGGCGCACCTGAGCGTTGTATGGCGCTGGCCAGACACAGGTAGTACAGGATATTGCCCACCGCTGCCAGCTTCAGTGCCTCTATCCAGTCGGACTTCTTCAACAAGCGTAATTGACGCCTGTCCATCCAGGCTATCGGCAGCGTAATCAGGCCAAATGCGAGGTAGCGGCCAAATGATTGCAGAGCTGCCGGATACTCGGGCAAGAGCAAAGGGCCAATAAATACCAGGCCCCACATCAAACCTGCTGCCATTGCATATAAAACACCGATACCCATAAAGTCTACCCTCAGAAAAGAGTCAGCTTAGAACATCTTGGGATGGCAGTCTTGTACCAGATTGCGCTTAGAACCTGTTTACGATCTTACTGCGCGTGCGTGATCGGGGCGCATCTGCTGCTGATAACGTGCAGGTGTCACGCCATAGCGACGCACGAATGCCTTGTTCAAATGTGACTGGTCTGTCAGGCCAGTTGCAGCTGCCACCTGTGCCGGTGGCAAGCCCTTGGCCAATAGGCATTTGGCCTCGTACAAACGCAATGCCATCAGCATTTGCTGTGGCGTCGCGTGATATTGCGCCTTGAAGCTGCGCAAGAAGTGAAAGGGGCTTAGTCCAGCAACCTGCGCCAGTTGCTCAAGGCTGATGCGATCTGCCATGCAGGCACGCATATAATCAAGCACCGCAGCAAAGCGTTGCTTAGCCAGAGATATTGGTGCTTGCGGCGCACTGGCATAGCGTTTGAATTCGAACAAAATATCAAACAAGAGGCTGTCGAAACTCAACTTGTCCGTGGCTTGCCAGATTTGCTCCAGCATGACACCCAGCTTGCGTGCGCTAATAACATTGTGCGCAACTGCATCCTTGAACCACCAACCGCGTTCACCCGTGACTTCTGCGACGACTTCAGGGTCTATATACATCATACGATAGCGCCAGCCGGTATCTGTCTCTGCCCTGCCGGTATGCAATTCGTCCGGATTCATCAGAACCACGGAGTCTTGCGGTGCCAGATGATCACTACCCAGATAACGGAAACGCTCTACCCCGCTGGCAATAGACCCCAGGCCAAAAGCTTCATGCGTATGCGGCTCGAAGGCATGAGCAACGATATGTGCGCGGTATAACTCGACTCCGGGCCGATGTTGTACCCTTTTGAATTCTGCACGGTCACTCACATGTTCAAAGCTTTCAGGCACACCGGGCATGGACAAAGCGTCCTCATTGCCCTGAAGGCCCTGTTGTATGCTGATATGGATGTCGGCTATGTTCATGAGATATCTTGCCTGCTTTTACAGTACCGTTTCAACACCACGGTTAGCCAGTTGATCAGCTCTTTCATTACCAGGATGGCCGGTGTGGCCACGCACCCAGCGCCAGTCAATTTCATGGATGGTGCGGGCGGCATCGAGTTGCTGCCACAGATCGACATTTTTTACCGGCGCCTTGGACGCTGTTTTCCAGCCCTTGGCTTTCCAGCCGGTAATCCATTCAGTGATGCCCTTCAACACATACTGGCTATCGGTGTGCAGAGTGATATGACAGGGGCGCTTCAATGCACCCAGTGCCTGTATCACTGCCATCAATTCCATGCGGTTATTGGTGGTTTCTTTTTCACCGCCAAATAATTCTTTTTCTTTATTACCCGCTATCAGCAAAGCGCCCCAGCCACCAACGCCAGGATTACCCTTGCAGGCACCATCTGTGTAAATTTCTATATTATCCATTTGATTCTTTTGATTTGTTTGCCACTGGCAAGGCATGTGCACCGGATACCCGTTTTTGCTTCCATGCGGGTCCTATCAAATGCATGCCTTTTACTCTTTTCACGGCCTGCAATATATACACCGCGCCAAAATAAGGCCACCAGCGTTGTCCTGCTTTTTCCATGAAACGATAGCGTTGCAGCCATTTTTCTGATTTGACAGGCGGCGCATAGCAACCAAAATCGCAGCTTCCCACTTCCATATTCAATAACTTAAGCCAATCCTTCAAACGCGGTGGGCTGATAAATTCACCCTCTTTGGGCAAGAAATAATTCTTGCTCAAGCGCCCGGTCACCTGCCTTGCCCCCCACAGGCTGGCGCGGTTAAAGCCGGTGATGATGACCCTGCCTTCAGGTATCAGGACCCTTTCCACCTCGCGCAATATCTGATGTGGCTCTTGAGCAAATTCAAGCACATGCGGCAAGACGATCAAATCTATGCTGTGTGCGTCAAAAGGCAATTCGGCAAAGTCATGAATGACAACGACAGGCCGCTTTTGCCCTGGCTGACTTTCATCCGGCAAGCGGGAATTGGTCAGCCAGCGGTGTGGCATGCGGCTGGCTGCCAGCGCATCAATCTGTGGCAAACCTATCTGCAAGGCATTGAAACCAAAGATGTCCACCGTCAATTTATCGAGCATGGCCTGCTCCCATTGACGGATATAGCGACCTGCTGGCAGCTCTAACCATGATCCAAGGTCTATAATGTTTTTTTCCAAAGCATCCATGCCTGATATGAAGAATTCCCTGAGTATATTGACTGTCCCCGCCTTTGACGACAATTATCTATGGATTATCCATGATGACCGACATGCTGCCGTGGTTGATCCTGGCGACGCCATGCCAATTTTACAAGCTCTGGCGCAACATCAACTGACATTGTCCGCTATTTTACTCACTCATCACCATGCAGATCATATTGGCGGTGTGCCGCGCCTGCTGGAACATGCGGATGTCCCGGTATTTGGCCCAACTATAGACAAGATCGCTGTAGTCACCCAAAAACTGCGACAAAGTGATGTAGTGACCGTCCCTGGCATCAATCTGGAATTGAAAGTGCTGGATGTACCTGGCCATACGCTAGGCCATATTGCCTATTTCGCACCTGAACAACATTGGCTGTTTTGTGGTGACACACTGTTTGCCGGAGGTTGCGGCCGCCTGTTTGAAGGCACACCTGCACAGATGCTGCATTCTCTGGACCAACTGGCTGCCCTGCCAGATGACACGGCAGTCTATTGCGCCCATGAATATACGCTATCCAATTTACGCTTTGCCAAAGAAGTAGAACCAGGCAACCAGGATTTGCTTGAGCGGATCAAACGCGAACAGGCCAGACGTGAACAAGGCATACCTACCGTGCCCACCCAGATAGGACTGGAAAAACAAACCAATCCCTTCTTGCGCAGCCGCGAAACCAGCATCATCAATCGTCTTTTGGAAAGCGGCAAAATCCCTGCCTCACAAAATGATGTCAGCCACTTCGCCGCCTTGCGTGAATGGAAAAACCGCTTTTAAGAACCATGGCAATGCATTTAACAGAAATAAATACAAACTCCCAAGCAAAATCTTTGGCCCTGTTTTGCAAGGTCGTCGATAACTTTGGCGATATAGGCATTTGCTGGCGCATGGCCAGGCAACTGCAGCAAGAACATGGTATCGCCGTCACGCTATGGGTAGATGATTTGCGCAGCTTCCAGCGCATCTGCCCGCAAGTGACTACAGATTCCAAAACACAGGAAATCGCTGGTGTCACCGTCAGGCATTGGCGCGATCAACAAGGCTCATTCACGGTTGCCGATATTGCCGACATCGTCATCGAGTTTTTTGCCTGCGACATACCACCCGGCTATATTCAAGCCATGGCTACGTGCGAGCCACGGCCAGTCTGGCTCAATCTTGAAGGCCTGACAGCCGAAGAGTGGGTGGAAGGCTGCCATACCCTGCCCTCGCCTCATCCGTCTTTACCATTGACCAAACATTTCTTCTTCCCTGGTTTCAATAGCAAAACTGGCGGTCTGCTGCGCGAAGCCCGCCTGGATAGTGAACGTACAGCATTTCAATCAGATCCAGAGGCCATGACAGCATTTCTGCAGCAATTGGGGCTGACTGAAGCTGAGATCAGTAACACAAAAGTATCGCTGTTTTGCTACCCGCATGCGCCGGTAGCAGATTTACTCGAAGCATGGCAAAGCGCAGATACACCTGTCACCTGCCTGGTGCCTGAAGGTGTCGCCGCTGAAACCGTAGAAACATTTTTGGGACAAGCCGCCAAAGCAGGTGTCAGCGTGATCCATGGTGCATTAACAGTCCGCGTCTTGCCATTCATACCGCAAACCGATTACGATAAATTGCTGTGGGCTTGCGATATCAACTTTGTCCGTGGTGAAGACTCATTCGTCCGTGCCCAGTGGGCCAACAGACCCTTCATCTGGCATATCTATCCCCAGGATAAAAATCTGCATCATAAGAAGTTGAATGCATTTTTAAAAACTGCTACATCTGCAACTGCCAGCCTGGCTGCCTTGTCACACGCGTGGAATGCAGTAAGCCATTCCCCCTTGGACTGGACAGAAATATGGCAAGACTTTCAAGTGGATTTGCCTGAAATTGCACGGCTTTCTGGCATCTGGCAGAAAAAAATGCAAGAAAATGGGGATATGACGAGCAATTTGTTGAAGTTCGTCAACGCAGTTAAGGTGGCAAGCCAAAAAGATGCAGTATAATGTTGGGTTAATTTTTAACCTGTTTTAAATCTCAATCAAACGTGGGCTTGCGGTGATTTTTTGCCAGTAGGCAACAGATGATTTTTACGCAACCTACTTTTTACGTATACTCGCTATGAAATTTGCAAAAGAAATTCGTGTTGGCAACATCATTATGGTCGACAGCAAACCAATGATCGTATTGCGCTCTGATGTCAATGGTTCCAGCCGTACAGGTTTCACTTACAAGTGGAAAATGAAAAACCTGTTGACCAACAGCCCACAAGAAAACGTCTTCCGTGGCGACGACAAGTTTGACGTAGTTGTATTGGACAAAAAGCCAGTTACTTATTCTTACTTCGCTGACCCACTGTTCGTATTCATGGACCAAGAATACAACCAGTATGAAATCGAAGCAGAAAACATGGGCGATTCCCTGAATTACCTGAAAGATGGCATGGAATGCGAAGCCGTATTCTATGACGGCAAAGCGATCTCTGTTGAATTGCCAACGACCATTGTTCGCCAGATCATTTATTCTGAGCCAGCAGTCAAAGGTAATACTTCAGGCAACGTACTGAAAGAAGCCAAGATCGAAAACGCAATCGAAGAAAATTGCCATATCGTTCAAGTGCCACTGTTCGTCAGCCAGGACGACATGATCGAAATCGATACACGCACTAATGAATACAAAAAAGTCGTACGTAACTAAGACGTAATTACTTTGTAAAAAAAAGCCGCTGAATACAGCGGCTTTTTTTCGCCAAAAATCATTACATTACCATTTCAGCGCCGTCACCTTCACCGGATTTACTGCAAGGAAAAAGAATTTACCAGTCAAATCTAGACCACTCAAAGACTTCAGATAACAATCAAAGCTCAGATAGATAGCTCGTCATAATTTATTCATTTGACAATATTTGCCACGACCCCTAATATTTTATTATTTCTTACTATTATTTGCTTAAATATATTCCAGTCACGATATGAACAGCAAATATTAGACTTCACCAACAAGCGCCTGGATGACGCTCATTATCAAAATACCCGTGAAAAAAATAAACACGCTGTTCGGAATTTTCTTTGCCTCTGGTTTTGCTGCGCTTGCTTACCAGATTTATTTCGCGAAAAAACTTGCCCTGGTATTTGGCAGCCAGTCCAGCGCTACTTATACTGTGCTGGCAATTTACATGACGGGCATGGCAATCGGTGCAGCCATAGGTGCTGGTCTGGCGAAACGCACGCGTTTTCCTGTACGGATGTATGCAATCGCAGAATTGGCCATCGCTTTATACTGTTTGTGTACGCCCTACATATTTTCATTAGCACATGATATCTATCTGATGATTGCAGTCGGCTATAGGCCTGATTCCAGTTCCCTCGTCATTTATCAGGTTTTACTGGGCGCACTGGTCTTGCTTTTCCCGACCATCTTGATGGGTCTGACCTTTCCCTTATTGGTAAAAGCCGCAGCAGACAGCAAATCCTGCATCGCCTCCATCTCCGGGTTTTATTCCGCCAATACTTTTGGAGCTGCGTCTGGTGCTTTGTTATCCGGCTACCTGATCATTCCAGCTCTGGGCATGAATGGCACGCTTTGGCTTTCCTCGGCAATAGATATCCTGGTCGCCGTACTGGGTTTCTTGTTGGTCAGTGAAGCAAAAACTTCAAATGACCTGCCAGCAAAAGTACATGAGCAAGCAGATCCACATGTACACGGATCACATCGCTTTGGCCTACTTGTCTTGCTTGTCGTCGGTGCACTCACAATGATGATGGAAGTCTCGACCATCCACTTGCTGGCGGTAGTCATAGGCAACAGTACCTATGCATTTTCTCTTATGCTGACCTGCTTCCTTGCTGGCTTGGCACTAGGTGGGCGATATGCAGGAAAGGCATCCAGACGTTCAGCCAATGAACATTTGAATGAAGCTTTGTTCTTGCTGACCTGCACCATCTTGTGCTCTACATTCATGTGGCAGCTTTCTTCCCTGTATTTTTTTGCCCTGGCACAAATTACCGTTCCACACTCATTCTGGTTACGCGAATTTTTGCGAGCCATTCCTGCCATCATCATTGCCCTGCCACCGGCATTCGCCATCGGTGCTATTTACCCTGTCAGCATGAACATAGCATCCAGAGGGCAGCATGATAGTATAGGTTTTCCTTCAGCCATTAACACCTTGGGTAACATCGCCGGAGTATTGCTGGCGGGATTTGTGCTCTTGCCTGCCATCGGTGGATTTCATACCAGTTTGCTATGCGGCATTGTCGCTTTCGTGTTGCTGCTGATTTCCACCTGGAATACGCGCGATAAATCTGCTCCGGCATTTCAGCAGTATGGCAGCGCCATTGCCGCCTCAGTGCTACTGATTGCATGCCCCAAACAACTGGACTTGAATGTTATCGCCACCGGCATCAATACATACTTCAGACCTCCGTATTACGCAGGCTGGAAAATGATAGAGCATGCAGAAAGTGCAGATGGCGGCCTGACTGCAGTCATGGCACAGAACATCGAAGGTATAGAATTTAAAACCTTGACTACCAATGGCAAGTTCCAGGGAAACAATGCCATGAAAAGTGGCAGTGAAATGGCCGCACAAACAGGCTATGGGCTCATTCCTACGCTCCACCTGAGCAATTATGATAAGGCCCTGGTAATAGGATATGGAACGGGCGTTACCGCGATGGCAATACATGAATCTGGCTTCAAATCCATGAACATCGTTGACCTTAGCCGTGACTTGGTGAATATTTCCAATCGCCATTTCGCTGACGTTAATCAGGATGTTGCGTCACAAGCTGGAGTATCTTTTTTTTACACAGATGGCAGAAACTATTTATCACTGACTCAAGACAAATATGATCTGATCGCTATACAACTCACGTCCATCTGGTTTGCTGGTGCTGCCTCACTTTACAACCAGGAATTTTATGCCTTGGCCGCAAGCAAACTTGCCCAAGAGGGAGTTTTAAAACAATGGTTTCAACTAAAGCATATGTCAAAACGAGATTTGGGAGTCATGATCGCCAGTGCATCCCAAACGTTTCGCTATGTCTGGGTGTATGTAGTAGGTACGCAAGGTGTCATGATTACCAGTAACAGTCCAAGTGCATTTCCAAATAGCCAAAAGGAAGAACGTCTGCGCTCCATGGACACGAACGCGAAGATCAGAGCATATCTTGATCTATATCCAAATGGGGTAGGAAGCATACCTGAAGCACTTGTACTGACTCCTGAGCAAGTCCGGTTCATGATTTCATCCAGGGAATTGCTGCTATCCAACGACAACAATCTCTTACTAGAATACAGCACGCCAAAAGGCAATGCGATGAAAGACGCTGATTTTCGAGACAATCTTGATTATCTGAAAAGCTTTGCGTCCAAACCAACACTAAAGCAGGCAGCAACCGAACCAGCATTAATGAACTGAGAGCAACTAACAAAAACTGGTTTAAAAACGAAACAGCCCTGCAAAAGAATGTTTCAGGGCTGTTTCCTTCATCAGAAAACTATTAAAAAGCCGGTACGACCGCGCCCTTGTATTTCTCTTCGATGAATTTTTTGACTTCTGGTGAATTCAATGCTGCAACCAGTTTTTTGAATGCCGGACTGTTTTTATTGTCTTCACGTGCCACCAGTAAATTCGCATATGGGGAATTTGCATCTTCGATAAACAGCGAGTCTTTCACAGGATTGAGTTTCGCTTCTATCGCATAATTGGTATTGATCAAAGCCAGATCAACCTGGTTCAATACACGTGGCAGAGTCGCGGCTTCCAGCTCTTTGAATTTCAGTTTCTTAGGGTTTTCAATAATATCTTTCTGCGTCGCCGAGATATTTTTTGGGTCCTTCAATTTCAACAAACCTTGTTTGGCCAGCAACAGCAAGGCACGGCCCGAATTGGATGGGTCATTCGGAATAGCGACCGTAGCACCATCAGGTAAATCAGCCAGTTTTTTATACTTGCTTGAATAGGCAGCGAAAGGCTCTACGTGCACCTTGGCGATAGGCACTTCGATATCGTTCTTGTGGTTTTTCTTGAATTCGTTCAGGTAAGGCTGATGCAAAAAGAAATTGCCGTCCAGGTGTTTTTCATTGACTTGTACTGCTGGCTGTATGTAGTCGGTGAATACTTTCACTTTCAAATCCACACCTTCTTTAGCCAGTTTTGGCTTGATAAATTCCAG
Source organism: Undibacterium sp. (assembly GCF_030683615.1). Classification (NCBI taxonomy): domain Bacteria; kingdom Pseudomonadati; phylum Pseudomonadota; class Betaproteobacteria; order Burkholderiales; family Oxalobacteraceae; genus Undibacterium; species Undibacterium sp. Next base: position 141,573 of record NZ_JAUXQE010000036.1, on the reverse strand, counting down.
TATCTCTGCATGTGGCACAGGGCTGGCAGCAATGTGTAAAGTTTCCACCGCAAATACTGTTGCTGGTGCAAACACGGCAGTTGCTGCCAGACTGCCTGCCAGGATAAGAGAGAAACGACGTTTCAAGTTCAAAGACATATAGACTCCAATTTAATTAATGTAAACTTACTTACGTGTGAATTTCAAAACCAGCTTGTCACCTGCAAATTGCAGCAACTGCACCAGTACAATCAAAATAAATACCGTGACCACCATGACCTCAGTCTGGAAACGCTGGTAACCATAGCGCAGGGCCAGATCACCCAGCCCACCTCCGCCGATCACTCCCGACATGGCCGCATATGACACCAGAGCTATCGTGGTCACCGTTGCAGCAGCCAGCAAACCAGGCAAAGCTTCAGGTAATAAGGCATGCCAAATAATTTGCCAGGTCTTGGCACCCATGGCCTGGCAGGCTTCGATAATTCCTTTATCCACTTCACGCAAAACGTTTTCCACCAGCCGCGCAAAGAATGGTGTCGTACCTATCACCAGCGGCGGTATCGTGCCTGGCACACCCAGCGATGTTCCCATCAATATCAGCGTGAAAGGGATCAGTACAATCAGCAGAATAATGAAAGGGATGGAGCGCAAAATATTCACCACAACAGATAACACCCCGTAGAGAAAACCCTGCTCCAGCAATTGTTTTTTACCTGTCAAAAATAGCAACACACCCAGAGGCAAACCCAGCAACACTGTGAATAGCAGTGAGGCACCTGTCATGGTCAAAGTATCGAGTGTCGCCAGTGCGATATCACCCCAGTCAATTTGAGAGAAATCCATCAATGTACTCCTGCCGCTGCGTTGATTCTTGCGACCCTGACACCTGCATTGATGAGTAAATTCTCCACAGTCTCAGACTGCTCTTGCGTGCTATGCAATTCAACCAGCAACTGTCCATACGGCGTATTCTTAATGCGCCCTATCACCCCTTGCAAGATGGCGATATCAATTTTTGTTTGCGCTGCAATGCGGGTAATAATGGGTTCATGCGTGCTGGTGCCGACATAACTCAGGCGCAGCAAATGACGGCCTGGATCTTGGTCACTGCGTTCCAGCGCTGACAAATCCAGGGCCTGATTTTCAGCAACCAGGCTCTGCGTTACCTCATGCTGAGGGTGCAGGAAGACATCGACTACATCACCCAGTTCAACAATTTCACCAGCATCAATAACTGCTACCTTGTCGCAGATAGTGCGTATCACCTGCATTTCGTGTGTAATCAAAACGATGGTCAGTCCCAGCTGTTGATTGATATCCAATAGCAGGCGCAAGATGGCTTGCGTAGTCTCAGGATCAAGTGCCGAAGTCGCCTCATCGCACAACAATAGATGCGGATAATTTGCCAGCGCACGGGCAATCCCCACTCTCTGCTTTTGTCCACCCGATAATTGTGAAGGATATTTATTACCCTGATCTTGCAAACCCACCAGTTCAAGCAATTCAATGACTCTTGCCTGAATTTCCTGCGCTGTATATTTCCCGCTCAGCTTGAGGGGAAAGGCGATATTTTCAGAGACGGTTTTTGCATACAGTAGATTAAAATGCTGGAACACCATACCTATGCGCTGGCGCAAATTGTGTAACTGCGGCCCGTCAAAAGCAGTAATGTCTTCGCCTTCTATCCACACCTTGCCCTGGCTGGGGCGCTCCAGTAAATTCAATGTGCGCAGCAAGGTACTCTTGCCTGCCCCAGAACGGCCTATGATGCCAAAAATTTGTCCTTTATTAATTTCCAGATTGATATTATTGAGGGCCAAAACATCCTGGCCGTTGACCTTGTAATACTTAGCTAATTGCTCAATTCGTAACACTGATTTCCCAAACAAAATATATAACCGATGGGGAGCACTGTATCGAAAGGAACCGAGCTTTTCCAATCATATAATCGAATTTGTATATACAAAAAAATGTCTAAAGTAAGACGAAAATCGAACGAAAAATAAATCATTAACTTGCCCGTCATCAAGTTTTCCTAAAGCAATAAATATGAATTTGTGTTTAAATCGCTTGAATATTCCAGGCCTGACTACTATGTTGGAATAAGTTTCAATCTACGCTCCAAGTGAGCAAAAGCGAGTGCGATAATGGTGACTTCAATCAATTCTTCCAGTTCAGCGCAAACCCAGCAGCTACTTCAGCAAGCTGCAGAAGCGCGTGCAAAACAAAATAGCGAAACCATAGGTGCGGCACCAGACCGCGATTCCGGTAAGGTTGATGCGATCGCTGATGCAAAAAGGGTTACCGATGCGCAAGCTACGCAGCAAGCGCAGTTGAAGCAAAACGCAGCGAAGCAACCGGAACCACCGCCGGAGCAACCCAAGCCTGTGGTCAATACCAGTGGCCAGATAACAGGAACAAGGATTAATACTACAGCCTGAATTTGCGTTACCCTCAAAAACCGCCAGCGGAAATGCATGGCGGTTTTTTATTGTCCAAACCTGTCATAAGCTCATAAATAAAGATTATTTGCAATCAAGACAAGTGCTCAGCACATAATGGCGGTGAATGCTAAGCTCTGTATCTGTGCGCTATTCAACAGTGCTTGCAAATAAACAAGGTAATAATGCAATTTATGAATAAGAAAAATCTACTCGCCACCTCCATCGCTGCATTGTTAATGACAACGGTCAGCTTCAGTTTTGCTGCGAATTTAAAAATTGGTCTGGCAGCGGACATCAATTCTTTGGACCCGCATTATTTCAATAGCGGCCCGAATAACGCCATGGCATCACACTTGTTTGAGGCGCTGGTGAGCGTGGATGCTGACGGACGTATCGCACCAGGCCTGGCTTTGTCCTGGAAAGCGATCAATCCCACTACCTGGGAATTCAAATTGCGCCAAGGCGTGAAATTTCATGATGGTAGCGAGATGACTGCAGACGATGTGGTGTTTTCTCTCGACCGGCCAGCACAGATAAAGAACAGCCCCGGTCCCTATACCAGCTACACCAAGCAAATCATTGCCAAACAGATTATTGATCCATATACCGTGCGCCTGAAGACAGCGAGTGCATATGGCCCACTGCCGCTGGACATGAGTTCTGTCTTTATTGTTTCAAAAAAGGCCGCATTACAGGCGAGCACCGATGATTTCAATAGCGGCAAGTCCACAATAGGCACTGGCCCGTATAAATTCGCCAATTTCAAGCGTGGTGATGTCGTTGAATTGACGAAAAACGATGCTTACTGGGGCGAGAAATCGGCCTGGAATAAAGTTTCCTTCCGTATCATCACTGCAGGCGCGCCACGGATGGCGGCCCTGCTTTCTGGCGATGTTGATGCCATAGAAAGTATCCCTCCGGCAGATTTAAGCAAGCTGAAAAGCAATGCCAAATTCAAGCTGGAACAAAAGGTTTCGTGGCGCACCCTGTTCTGGCATCTGGATCACCAGGCCAGGGTCTCACCTTATATTACTGACAAGGCAGGCAAACCGCTGACGACCAATCCGCTGAAGGACATTCGTGTGCGCAAGGCCATCGCCAAGGCCATCAACCGCGCCGCATTGACTGACCGCATTTTGGAAGGCCTGGCAGTACCTGCATCCAACCTCGTCGCACCTGGCGTGTTTGGTTATGACGATAGTTTGAAGGTGGAAGCGTATGACCCGGAAGGAGCAAAAAAATTGCTGGCAGAAGCCGGTTATCCGAATGGCTTTGCCATCGCCCTGCACGGGCCGAATAATCGCTATATCAATGATGAACAAATAGTACAGACCGTAGCACAGTTCCTCAGCAAGGTGGGTATACAAGCCAGAGTAGAAACTCAACCACTGGCTGTCTACTTTCCTAAAGCGGCGAAAGGTGATTACAGCATGGCCTTGCTGGGCTGGGGTTCGCTGGCGGGTGACTTTGCCTTGCGTACAGTGCTGGGCACCGTCAATGCGGAAAATGGCTGGGGTAGCTGGAACTGGGGCAAATACAGTAATCGTGCATTGGACGAAGCGGTAGAATCATCCCTGGCGTCGACTGAAGCCGATAAACGCGAAGCCTTTGCAAAAAAAGCTGCTGCAATCGCCCTGCAAGACTATGCGATCATCCCCCTGCATCACCAATATGCGAGCTGGGCATTGCGCAAAGGCTTGAAATACAAGGCAAGGACGGATGAATTTACTTTTGCCCATCAGTTCAGGCCAGAGTAAAAACGGTAATTGGTGCTGGCTCAGTTCACAAGTGATCCAGCCCACGCTCTTTGGCTGCTGCAGCAAGTTGCCTGTCATTGCGATGGATATGATGGGTGAGCCAGAAACGCAATAATTCAGCAGTATCCGTGGCAACAGTATGCGCACCTTTGTTCAAAGCTTCTTGCAAAACCAGGACCTGAGCAATCAGTTTTTTGTGCAATGCTTTATGCGCTAGCTGGTCAGGGTAATTCATATACTCCATGAGCATTTCTTCTCGCTGGAAATGTTCTTGTGTATAGCTCAGCAAATTATCCAGAATACGACCAATAAGAGCTGCATCCCTGCCATCGCTAGCCGCTAGGTGCAGGCTATTGACCAACTCTATCAATTCCTGATGATCACGGTCTATCAAGGTGTTGCCCACGCTTAAACCCTCATCCCATTGAAAAAAGTCCACGGCCATTCTCACTCAGGTTCAAGCAACTTGTTTATCCAATAAAAAATCCTGCAGCACCACTGCCGCAGGACTCATCTTAACTCAAATTCCTTGCTGTTATCTCTTTCAAGACTTATTCAAGACACCCTGGCAAACAGACTTTTGTGGATCGTTCGCTGGCAACTTGTTGCAAATGCCATCGAGTTGTGTGCGCACTTTCTGGTAGGTGACTTGATGCTTCCCCTCTTTATTCCAGTCTGTGAGCTTTTTACCCATTTTTTCAAGGTAGGCACGATTGCGCTCATAGAAAGCATTGTCCACTTTGGCGGCTTCACCGAAGACACTTTGCACGGCTTTTTCTATTCGCGCATCATCATTCGGCGCCAGATCAACCAGATTGCTGACATAGTTGGAACCCCATTGCAAACGGGTGGCAGGCCCTTTGGCTGCGTTATAAGCCTGCTCATACCAGTTTGCGGCAGCCACTTTGTCACCACGTTTTTTGGCATTTGAACCGAGAGTGGACATGAAATAATACGGCGAATGTGAACGCTTGAGTTCGGCCTTGAGCAAAGTATCGGAATCATCCAGCAAGCCGGCGCCACCCAGTGCATAGGCAGCGGCATTGACGACGGACTGGCGCTCATACGCATCGCTGGTAGCTTTCTCTATCAAGCCCACACGCTTTTGCACCTCTTTTTGCAGAGCTGCTTCAGGCTTGGCATTGTCCAGGCTGGCCAGGGATACTTGGGCAATGATTGCGCCCAGCCTGTCGGTTTTGGAAATACTGGCATCATCGGCCAGTTTGACCAGGGCTGCATTCCAGGCATTGACCAGTTTAATGCGCTGCTCTGATTTGCTGGTGGTCAAAAATTCGGTTATTTCTTTTGCACCATTCGACAGCAAGTCCATGTTGTCCCGTGCTGTTTTTGGATCTGCAATGGCTTTCAAGACTTTCTCTGTCGCCTGTGCCTTGTCTATCGTTGGCACGGTCTGGCCTGGCTTGGCAGAGGCTGCAGCATATATGCCGCGCAAGTACAGGCGTGTTGCATGCAAACCTGCGGGGCTGACCTCAGACAGCTTCAGCAAAGTGGGAACCAGTTCCTTGCCTGGAACAAGTTTTTGCTCTGGATCATCCCATGAATAGTCAGCCAGCAAACTCCAGTCTTCATCCTTGAGGTTTTTACTACCTGCCAGCGCCAGTTTCATCGTGTCCTGAACGGACAATGTGGTGTTCAATGCTTGGGTCAGGACTTGCAGATACCGCTCAGAATCCACTTCACCTGGCAGACGAGTGATTTCTGTGCCATCTGGTTTAAACAGGATCATGGTGGGATAACCACGCACCTTGAACTGCGAAGCAAACTTTTGCGCGCCTGGTGTATCCCCATCCAGGTACACAGGGATGAAATGACGTGATTTATCGATGAATTCCTGACGATTGAAAATCGTCGCTTTCACTTGATTACAAGGTGGGCACCAGACTGCCCCCCAATACAAAAACAAAGGCTTGTTGCTGGCCTTGGCCTGGGCAAAAGCCGCATCCACATTATTGTCTTTGCGCCAGTCTATACCAGCTTGTGTAGTCTGGGCAGAAGCACTGGCCGCTTTACTGTCAGCCGCATAAGCTGGCAATGTTGCAGTACTAGTAGCCAGTAAAGCCACCAGCAGGGAGGAAATTATCTTCATGGATTTGGACCCGGGATAAATATATCAGGCAATCAGTGTAACAAAATTCATGCCCATGTTGTGCAGTCAACATACCCGGTTATCAGACTAATTTTGAGTATGCTTATTTGTTTCTTCCCGTACCTGGCGCGTGGATGACTTATGCCATTTCTGTCTAAGCAAGTATAAATATCATCGTTCACAAGGCAGGCATTTTTGCTCATGATGGCTAACCTGAAACTGGAGAGCAAAAAAATGAACAAAACCGCATATGTAAAACAATTAATCAAAACCCGCCAACGCCAGCGCCGTAATACTTTCGCAGCCACCTTGCTGATTGCAGGTGTCGGTCTGATCGCTGCCTACAAGCCCGCACAGGCAGCCACTGGCATCCTGAATGCATCCTACGACGTGACGCGAGAATTGTTCAAGGACATCAATCCTGCCTTTGTCGCTGACTGGAAAAAGAAAACCGGCGAAAGCATCAGCGTCAACCAGTCACACGGTGGCTCCAGCAAACAGGCACGCTCTGTCATTGATGGACTGGAAGCATCAGTAGTCACCATGAACCAGGCCAATGATATCGACATCCTGGCAGACAAGGGTTTGCTGCCACAAGACTGGGCCAAGCAATTCCCAAACAATTCAGCGCCGTTTTATTCGACCATGGTGTTCCTGACACGCAAGGGCAATCCCAGGCAAATCGCTAACTGGGAAGACTTGGGCAAACCCGGCTTAAAGGTCATCATCCCCAACCCAAAAACATCAGGCAATGGCCGCTATAGCTACCTTGCTGCATGGTGCTCAGTCATCAAGAATGGCGGCACAGAAGCACAAGCCAGGCAACTGGTGGAAAACTTGTTCAAGAATGTCCCGGTACTCGACGGTGGCGGACGTGGAGCCACCACCACCTTCACCCAGCGTGAAATTGGTGACGTACTGGTGACTTTTGAAAATGAAGTACAACTCGTGCGCCAGGAATTTGGTGACAACTTTGAAGTCGTCTATCCAAAAATTTCCATCCTGGCAGAGTCACCTGTTGCAGTAGTGGGTAAGGTCGCAGACAAATTGGGTACCCGCAAAGTCGCTACCGCCTATTTGCATTTCCTGTACACCGAAGCAGGCCAGGACCTGATCGCCAAACACTATCTGCGCCCACGCTCAGAAGTCGCGGCAAAAAAATATGCTGCTTCTTTCAGGCCTGTGAATTTGTTTACTGTCGATGATGTCTTCGGTGGTTGGAAGCAAGCGCAGAAGAAGCACTTTGATGATGGCGGGGAATTTGACCGGATCTACATCAAGAAGTAAGCCAATAATAAAGCCCCCCGCAAACTGTACGACAGAAATCGATATAAACAACTTATTTTGTTTATACGCCCAGCATGGGAAGATGTTTTCTGTCGTGATAAGTCAACGACAAAAGAATGCAGTGCTTCACTTCATCCACTGGAATTTCATCATCCCGATGAAAAATAATGGCGCGATTACCTGCAAACTTTAGCTTGTCGCTGTAAAGCTCTTTAAATGTATCAAGCAGTCTGGTCTGGCAATGAAAATACATGGCGTATTGTTCAGGCGCCGAACTCTTCCAATCTATTCTGACAGTACTGCCTTTTTTCGCGAGATAACTTGGCTCGCCCCATTTCAGGGTTTCCTCCAGCGTATCCGCCACCTTACATTCTGATGCAGTATCCAGTACCAATTGACGCAGGTACATCAGCTTTTGCCTCATGTGAGGTGGATAGTTATTGAAGACATCTGCAACCTGGGGATTTTTGAATTTATCCATCCCTCCCCTCCTTTTCGCTGAGACATCATGTTGGATGCTTATTGTCGAAATTGCCGAAAGAAATACAGAATCGAAAAAACTGATGAAGAGTAAAGCATACCGCAAAAACAAAAAAGCCTTGATCTCTCAAGGCTTTTTTGTTTCTCTTAACGAGAACTTACTGGCGTCCCCAAGGGGATTCGAACCCCTGTACTCACCGTGAAAGGGTGATGTCCTAGGCCTCTAGACGATGGGGACATATTCTGTCCGTGTTACTGACCTAATACTAACAACTTGTTGCCCACAATAACTTAATAAAGTTGATTGGCGTCCCCAAGGGGATTCGAACCCCTGTACTCACCGTGAAAGGGTGATGTCCTAGGCCTCTAGACGATGGGGACAACAAGTATGTTTTCTGCTCTGCCACATTTTTTGGTGGAGGTAAGCGGGATCGAACCGCTGACCTCTTGCATGCCATGCAAGCGCTCTCCCAGCTGAGCTATACCCCCGACGCTGCAGAACAGAAACAAGATTATAGGGGATACATCGTCAGATGTAAAGCCCCCAGACTTTCTAGCCTGCAATCACGCTCAGACGTTGCGTAACAACTTCACGGCCAAACAGCTCGATGACAGCATCGATAGATGGTGTCTGCAATTGGCCTGTCAGCAGCAAGCGCAAAGGCATGGCCAGTTGTGGCATCTTCAGTGAGAAGTCTGCCAGGGTTTGTTTCATGGCGGCAGACAGGGCTGCTTTATTCCACTCCACGGTTTTGCATAGCTCGGCGTATTGACGCAAGGCTGGCAATATCGCCTCAGTCACATGCTGGGTCATCAACGCCGGGTCTGCTGCTGGCTGGCGATAGAACAGCATGGCCGCCTGTCCCAGTTCTACCGTGGTATTGGTGCGCTCTTTCAACAGTGCGATCACGGCTTCCAGTGCGGGCGCATTATCAAACTGCGCCCCGTCGTCCAGCATTTGCTGCTTGATCAAACCAGCCAGGCGCACATTGTCTGCCGCCTTGATATAGTGGTTATTGATCCACGCCAGCTTTTCAGGATTGAACTGGGCAGCAGAACCAGACAAATGACTTAAATCGAACCAGCTGCACATTTGCTCCATGGAGAATATCTCATCGTCACCATGGCTCCAGCCCAGGCGGGCCAGGTAATTGAGCATGGCTTCAGGTAAATAGCCCTGTTTTGGATATTCCATCACACTTACAGCACCGTGGCGCTTGGACAGTTTTTGACCATCAGGGCCTAATATCATAGGCAAATGACCATAATGCGGCAGAGTCGCACCCAGCGCGTTCAGGATATTGATCTGGCGCGGTGTGTTATTGACATGATCATCACCACGGATAACGTGAGTGATTTGCATATCCCAGTCATCGACTGCAACGCAGAAGTTGTACGTTGGCGTGCCATCAGGACGAGCAATAACCAGATCATCGAGCTCACGGTTGCCGATAGTGATTTGCCCCTTGACGACATCCAGCCAGCTAACTTCACCTTCCAGAGGGTTTTTGAAACGTATTACTGGTTTGCGGTCAGCCGGAATCGCTGGCAAAGTCTTGCCAGCTTCAGGACGCCAGGTGCCGTCATAGCGCGGTTTTTCACCTGCGGCACGCTGACGTTCACGCATGGCTTCAACTTCATTCGGTGAAGAATAGCAGTGATAGGCAGTGCCTTTTGCCAGCATGTCGGCCAGCACTTCGCTATAACGCTCCATGCGTTTCATTTGATAGAAAGGGCCTTCGTCATGATGCAGACCCAGCCAGTTCATGCCATCGAGAATGGCTTGCACGGCTTCTGGCGTGGAGCGTTCAAGATCGGTATCTTCAATACGCAGCACGAACGTGCCACCAAAATGACGGGCAAATGCCCAACTGAACAAGGCAGTGCGGGCACCACCAACATGGAGATAGCCGGTAGGGCTGGGAGCAAAACGGGTACGTACAGTCATGAGATCACTAGCCTGCGCCCTGCTGTCGATATAGCTGACATACTAGAACGCGATAATGGTTAAAACCAGCATTTTACCGTTTTAACATCCCGGGCGGATAGTTTCATGATGCCAGGCAGTCAGCCAAACTCCTGACTGATGCCTGCGTGATAGTATGGCGGAGCAAATAGACCACCCGATAAACGATCAAGCATGCAAGTCCAGTCTCCTCCATTTCTGCCGTTACCCGTACGCGATGGCATCGCCCCCAGCTATATCTGGATACCAGAAGGTCATTGGGACAATGTCTTCCTTTTTTTGCAAGATCATTTCCCTGATGTGGCTGCCCACACCTGGCGAGCACGACTGGACAAACAAGAAGTCGTTGATCAACACGGCAATGTCCTTATTGCTGACAGCACAGTCAAACGCGGCATGTGTATTTACTACTACCGTGAAATCGAGAATGAAACGCCTATTCCGCTTCATGAAGAAATCCTGTTCCAGGATGAACATTTGTTGGTAGTCGATAAACCGCACTTCTTGCCCGTCATTCCATCCGGTCGTTTTTTACAGGAGACTCTACTGGTCAGGCTGAAGAAAAATACTGGCTTGATGGATCTGACGCCCATACACAGGCTGGATAGGGAAACCGCTGGCGTCATGCTGTTTTCACACAACCCATCTACTCGCGGCCAGTATCAGTCCCTGTTTCAACGTAAAAGCATGGCAAAGACTTATCACGCAGTCGCAAAGCACCTGTCTGAACTGTCTTTCCCCCTGCGCCATTGCAGCCGCATGGAAGAAGCAGAAAAGTTCTTTGTCATGCGTGAGGTCAACGGTATCGCCAATTCCGAGACCTTGATAGATATCAAGGAAAGACGTGGAGAAAATAGCCTCTATCAACTACAGCCTGTGACTGGTAGAAAACATCAATTGCGACTTCACATGAGCAGCCTGGGTGCACCTATTGTGAATGATGCCTTTTATCCGGTCGCCCTGCCCTGCAAGGCCGATGACTTTTCTGCACCATTGCAATTATTGGCAAAGTCCATCCGATTTGATGATCCACTCACTGGCCGAGAGCGATATTTCGAGAGTAGAAAATCATTGTAAGTAGCTGGCATAGTGGGCTATGCAGGCAAACGGGTTGACAGCAAGGCCCTAAAGCAGTAATATTGCGGTCTTCGGAGTGTAGCGCAGCCCGGTAGCGCACCTGCTTTGGGAGCAGGGGGTCCAAGGTTCGAATCCTTGTACTCCGACCAGATTCCAGGGATCGTCAGAGACGGTCCCTTTTATTTCGGAAGATTCAGATCTTGTTTTTTAAGACTGCATCAACTTAAATAATAAATGACAGACCAGTTTTTCGGAGTGTAGCGCAGCCCGGTAGCGCACCTGCTTTGGGAGCAGGGGGTCCAAGGTTCGAATCCTTGTACTCCGACCAGTTAAAAAGGATCGTTGATTTTTCAACGATCCTTTTTTCTTTTCTGCTGCGCAATTCAAATGATTTATCTGAAGCGCGCCAGCATCCTCAAATCATCACCCACGTGGCTGATTTCGTGAAATTGCAAAACCCTCGCCTGATCCACATGCGCCAATTCTGGTAAATTAAATAAACCAGCCCCACGCCCCAGGAGCTTGGGTGCCAGGTAAAGTAATAATTCATTGACACAGCCTTGATTGATCAATGCACCATTCAGTGTCGCACCCGCTTCCACATGTAATTCATTGATTTGCCTGCGACCCAGTTCTTGCATCAACAATGGCAAATCCACTTGCTGATTCGCACCCGGTAAGCAAATCACTTCTGCCCCTGCCTGCTTCAGTTGCGCCTGCTTTTCTGCATCTGGCACAGCACATACGATCAAGGCACCGCCTTGCAACACTTTGGCTTGCGGCGAGATGCGCAGATGTGAATCGACAATGATTTTTTTTGGCTGACGTGGCGTGTCTATACCCCTCACATTCAGCATGGGGTCGTCTGCCAACACCGTGCCTATGCCAGTCAAAATCGCATCTGCACGCGCACGCCAACGATGTCCATCCTGCCTGGCTGCTGGTCCGGTGATCCACTGGCTTTGGCCATTACTCAAAGCGGTGATACCATCGAGGCTGCCAGCAACTTTCATCCTCACCCAGGGCTTGCCTGTTTCCATGCGCTGAAAAAAACCTATGTTCAATTCCCGCGCCTGCAAAGCCAAGTCAGGAAAGGTACCACATTCAACTTCGATGCCTGCTTCCTGCAAGATACTTAAACCGCGCCCTGCCACTTGTGGATTGGCATCCTGCATGGCCGCAACCACGCGCGCAATTCCCGCATCTCGCAGACCATTTGCGCATGGTGGCGTGCGGCCAAAATGGCTACAAGGCTCCAGCGTGACATAGGCAGTTGCGCCATGCACGTCATGGCCTTTTGCGGCAGCATCGCGCAAGGCTTGCACTTCTGCATGCGCCCGCCCTACAGGTTGGGTCCAGCCCTGCCCCAGCACCTGACCCTCACGCACTATCACGCAACCCACCTTGGGGTTAGGTGAAGTTTCTATGGTGGCACGTCTGGCCAGCTCCAGCGCCTGCTGCATGTAAGCATAATCAGCCTGCTTATCCATACTCGCTTGCACCTCAGGTATTTTGTATGGTGATGGTCGGAAACTTGCTGGTCATATCCTTGGCTTTTTCAGCGACCTTGATTGCGACCTTACGGGCGATGTCTTTATACAAGCCAGCAATTTTCCCGTCAGGCTCAGCAACTACTGTCGGCGTACCAGAATCAGCTTGCTGGCGTATAGCCATTGTCAAAGGCAAGCCACCAAGGAAATCAACGCCAAAATCGGCGCACATCTTCTGCCCACCACCTTCGCCAAAAATATGCTCGGCATGACCGCAGTTGGAGCAGATATGGATGCTCATGTTCTCGACGATGCCCAAGATAGGGATGCCAACTTTTTCAAACATCTTGAGACCCTTGCGCGCATCCAACAAGGCGATATCTTGCGGTGTCGTTACGATGACAGCACCAGTGACAGGCACTTTTTGCGACAGCGTCAATTGCACGTCACCCGTACCTGGTGGCATATCGACGATCAGATAATCCAGATCGCGCCAGTTGGTTTGCCCCAGCAATTGCTGCATAGCCTGGGTTACGAGGGGACCACGCCAGACCATGGGTTCGTCAGGGTCTATCATGAAACCTATGGAAGATACTTGTAGGCCATGGTTTTCCATTGGCTCCATGGTTTTGCCGTCCACCGTCTCAGGGCGGCCAGAGATACCCATGATCATGGGTTGAGACGGGCCATAGATGTCGGCATCCAGAATACCGACGGCAGCACCTTCAGCCGCCAGGGCCAGGGCAAGATTGGCAGCAGTAGTCGATTTACCAACCCCACCCTTGCCAGAGGCCACGGCAATTATATTCTTCACATTAGGCATGAGCTTGATACCAGGCTGCACGGCATGGGCAATGATTTTCGAACTCACATTAACTGTGACCTTGCCTGCACCTGGCAAGGCTGCAATGGCTGCCACAACGGCAGCGCGTATCATTTCAAACTGGCTTTTCGCAGGGTAACCCAGCTCGACGTCAAGGCTCACATCTACGCCTTCTATCTTGATATTTTTTACTGATTTAGTCGTTATCAGGTCTTTATTTGTGTTTGGGTCTGTTACTTTTGCCAATGCGGCTTTAATGTCGTCAACTGTAATACTCATGCAATTCTCCATAGATATCCTGCAAGTCTAGCGCAATTTGTGCGTCTGGGCTGCAATACCCTTGCTGACAGGCTTGTTGTAAGTGAGCATCTTGAGAAGATACAAACTCCTTTGCCAAATAAAGTTCAAGCATAATAGCCCTGCGCTCATTTGTTTTTATAAGAAAATCAGGAGAAATTGATGCAAATCCAAGCAAAACTGCCGCCCCGCAAATTCCGCCTGCCATTATCTGTTTTGGGATTGCTCAGTTATTCACTAACTGCCCAGGCTGGCTTGCTGGTGGGGCATTTGACCGACAAGAACGGGCAAGCCATGAGCAATGCCGTTATGTTCGCAACACCATTGGATACGCCTTCACCTGCAAAAAAACCTGGTGAAACCAGCATTGTGTCGCAAGAGAATTATGCCTTCAGCCCTTTCCTGACTGTCATACGCAGTGGGACGCAGGTGCGTTTTCCCAACAAGGATAATCACGAGCATCACCTGAAATCATTTTCTCCAGCAAAGACCTTCGAGCTGCGCGTGAATAGCAAAAAAGAAGAACCAGCACCTGTCCTGTTTGACAAAGTGGGTGAAGTCGCCCTGGTCTGCCACTTCCACGACTGGATGCGCGGTTTTATCTTTGTAGTTGATACGCCGTATTTTTCCAAGACCGATGCGTCAGGCAGTGTGGCCCTGAATAATCTGCCCGCCGGCAAGTATGAAGTCAAAGCCTGGGCGCCGAATATGTTTGGCGAACCGCTTGCACAAACTGTGCAAGTGGCAAATGACGGCCCAAGCAATGTCAAATTCCAGTTCAGCTTCGTACCTAAAGCGCCACCTGCTCCGCGCAATCTGAACAAAAGTACAGCCACATTTGGTTATGACTAGCTTATGAGGTCTTAATGAGTGCCCGGCATGGTGCCAGGCACTCTCTCAGTTAGCTGGTTTGCATCTGCTGTTGAAAGGTCAGTACGATAAATTCTGCCGGATGCGTAAGCGCGACTGAAACTGTCACCTTCATCACACCATCGAGTATGTCTTGCCCTGTCATGGTGCTGCCCAGCCCAACTCTGACACTATATGCCTCATCTGGCTTGCTGCCAGCCAGAGCACCCTCCTTCCATAGTGCATTCAAAAAACTGCTGATTGAGGCATTCACGCTAGTCCAGGTCAGGCTATCGTTGGCTTGAAACACACAGGATTGCAAAGCTGTTTTAATCGATTGCTCCAGCATGATCATGGTGCGTCTGACATTGATGTAACGCCAGTCATCGCTATTTCCCGCCAGGGTGCGCGCTCCCCAGACCAGCAAACCGTAGTTGGGAAAAGTGCGTATGGCATTCACAGCCAATCCATTCAAGGGCATATTTAAATCTGCCTGCTGCTGGTCATTGACAGTCACAGCAGGAGAAATGGCATTGATGATGGTCGTATTAGCTGGCGACTGAAACACACCAAAAGTATGATCAGTACGTGCATAGACACCAGCCATGGCTGTAGAGGGCGGCAAAAGATTAACGCTGCCAGCGATATTGTTCATGCAGGATTGATACAACGGCGATACCGCCATCAGGCTTTGATGACGCTGACGCACTGCCACTGCGTCACTTGTTTGCGGCAACAAGGCGACGATGCTTAAGTAAGCCTTTAGCTTTGTCGCATTACCAGCAGGGTCGGCAGGAAATAAAGTGGTTGCTTCCGTATTCAAATCTGCTACCAGCAAAGGCAAGGTACCAGCTGAAACCCAGCTGTAATCGATGTCACTGATACTGACGATATTCGTATTCAGCCATGGATAATAACTGACGCCATATTTATTGAACTCATCACCCAGCCCGGCAATCCTGTAGAAGCCACCGTTGCCTGTGCCGCCAGTGACAGGGTCTTGCGCACTGCCATCTGCGGGTAAATAGCCATTGAGTACATCCAGTACGCACATGAGATGCTGCGCTTGTTCACAGCTTTGCAAAGCCAGTTGCGAAACACTGGTCCAGTCATCCAGGCTGAGGTGCACAGCATCGGGCATGACCAGCAAATCAGCTTCTGTACATGCAGCGACAACAGCCAGCGCACTGGTATAAGCGTCCTTGCTAAAAGTACCCACAGCAATTACATCGCCATAAGTACCAAGAGAAAGGATGTAGCAAACCCCGCCACCATTATTGAAGAACAATTGCAAACCAAAATATAAACCGAAAGCCGGCGCAGCTTTATTGGCCCGATATGGTGGCATCGCCTGCGTATTGCTCACGTAGTCATACTCTATTTGTGGTGCAGCGCCGAAAATGCTGATGTACTCACTCAGGGATGAAATGAGTATGGGCTTACCCGCACCGCTGGCCTCGGCTGTATATCCCACAAAGACAGGTATGCCAGTTGGCACCGCCACCACGGCACTGGAAAAACCATCCACTTCAGTGACATAGACACCTGGTGTTGCAAGTTGTTGAATCATGGTCGAGTACTCCGTAGTAGCCTGCTGCCATCTTTTAAAAAGACGATCCAGGTTCAGATAAAAATTTCACTTCTTCTGGTGTTGATGCTCTTCCCAAAATTGCATTCCTGTGCGGGAAGCGGCCAAAGCGCTGGATGACTACGCGATGCTTGATGGCGAATTGATAAAAACCTTCAAAAGTCTCGCGCTGTGCTTCAGGCACTTCCTGGCGCAAGGCATCAAACAAGGCCACAGCCCTGTCCTGGTCTGCCAGCGACTCTGAATGTTCCAGCGGCAGGTAAAAGAAAACTCTTTGGATAGGGCGCAACTGGCGGTCAGCCTGTGCCAGCAGACCCGCCTCACAATAAGCCCTGGCCTGCGCATCATAAGCGAAGGACTCGGGCGTGTTTCTATACATATTCCTGGGGAACTGGTCACACAGGATGATCAGTGCCAGCCTGCCTTCTGCTGTATTTTCCCAGCCTGCCAATTCCTTTTGCATTGCTTGTTCGGTTAAATTGGCGAAACCATCCCTGATGGCAGCATCCAGATCATCGCTCTTGGACCACCATAATCTGGTCTGGGATTGCGCGGTCTTGGCATCGTCGGGATCCATCCCAAACCAGAAATTTAATACTGCGTGCAAATCATCCATCAATGCCTCTCTTCTTTGATATCTTGTTAAAGTCTCATTCACAGCAATTTTATCTTTTATTAAGGAAATTTATAATTCTTTTATTTCTGTCTTGACTGAAATAAAGGAATTAACTACACTGTGCTCATGGAACTTACACCCGTCAAACAAAAATTTATCCTGCACTGGGGCGAAATGGGCACCTTATGGGGTGTTAACCGTACCGTGAGCCAAATTCATGCCCTGCTGTATATCGTTGGCTGCCCCATGCAGGCAGAAGAAATTGCAGACACATTGGGTGTAGCCAGATCGAATGTATCCAATTCGCTGAAAGAGCTGCAAAACTGGAAGCTGGTGAAACTCGCGCATGTCATGGGTGACCGCAGAGCACATTATGAAACTTCGCTTGATGTCTGGGAATTGTTTCGCACAGTAGTGCGTGAGCGCAAGGAAAGAGAGTTCAATCCCACCATCACTACTTTGCAGCAATGCCTGGATAGCCCTGATCTGGATCAGGAAGACAAGGCCACACAGTTGCGCATAGCAGAAACGCTGGCACTAATGAAGACCGTCACCACCTGGACCGATGAAATGCTGCGACTGGAACCGAATACCCTGATGAAGCTCTTGAAAATGGGGGCGGCAGTACAAAAATTTGTGCGCGGGGATGACAAGCAATAAGCTTGCTGCAATAAGCTCTTCATCTGATTCGCACAAGAAAAAAATGCAAAGGCATTTTTTTTGAAGATACATTTCTGTTTTGACAGAAATGTCAGAAATAAAGTTAAACTGAGGAAGATTAAAATGAACGACTATCCACTCACCCTTCTGTATGATGCCTCGTGCCCTGTCTGCAAGCTGGAAATGGACAATTTGCGGGAGCGTGATCAATTGAATAAATTGAATTTCGTCGATGCCTCGGCACCTGGTTTTGATGCTGGTAAATACGGCGTCAACCTGGAAGAAGCAATGCGCGTCATCCATGGTGTCAAACCCGATGGCACGGTCGTCACTGGCGTAGAAACCATCCACCTTGCCTATCGCGCCGTGGGACTGGGCTGGCTGACTGCGGCGAGCAATTTACCGATACTCAAACCTATCTGTAATTGGGGTTATGAGTATGTCGCCAAAAATCGTCACTGGGTTTCCGAAATATTTGCAGATGCGATCATTCGCATTGCCGCGAAACGCGCGGAAAAACGTAGCCGCGCCTGCAAACAAGGCAAATGTTCAATTAAATAAGTTTCATCATGAAAATTCTTATCTGTGGCGCACAAGGTTTTCTGGGGCGCCACATCAGCCAGGTTTTGCAGGATGCAGGGCATGAAGTCTGTCATGGAGTGCGCAAACCAAAACTGCCCGAACGCCTGACTGATCCTGAAGAAATAGCGATCAATTATACGCAGGACATTGAGCCAGCCATCTGGGAAAAACGTCTGCGTCGCTTAGGGAAAATTGATGTCATCATCAATGCTGTAGGCATACTCAATGAAACGACAGAACTAAGTTTCGATGCCATCCATCGCGATGCACCTGCTGCCTTGTTTTACGCGGCATCTAGTTGCGGCGTTAAATCCATCATTCAAATATCTGCTTTGAGTGCTGCAAACGAAACAGAACATCCGGAAGCCATGACAGGCTATATGCAAAGCAAGCGCGCGGCTGACAAGACGCTGATAGCTAGCGGCCTCTGCTATCTGATCATGCGCCCTTCCTTGGTCGTTGGCATTGATGGTGGCAGTAGCCAGCTATTCCGCAGCATGGCCAGCCTACCTGTGCTTGGTTTGCCAGGTCGTGGTGAACAGCAGGTACAACCCGTGCATGTAGATGACTTGTGCGCAGCAATAGCTATCTGGCTAGCTGATGAAAACCGCAATAGCATGATTTTGAACACAGTAGGCCCGCAAGCCATTTCTTACCGGCGCATGCTGGAAATCTATCGCAAAGCCATGGGCATGCCAGCGCAATGCATGTTCTCTATCCCCATGCCTTTGATGCGCATGGCAGCCAGCGCGGCAAGGCTGTTGCCGCAAAATGTGCTGACGCCAGACAGTTTGCGCATGCTGGAGCAAGACAATGTTGCTGACGCCGTCCCCTTTGCTGCGCATCTGAGCAGGCCAGCAAAATCGTATAAAAACTGGTTCGCAGACGTCCCAGCCCATATGCTCGCCAGCAGCGCGATTGCAGGCTGGAGCCTGCCACTGTTTCGCTATGTGTTGGCTCTGATCTGGTTTGTTACGGCAGCGTTATCATTTGGTCTCTACCCCATCTCTGGCAGCCTGGCCTTATTGCAGCCTCTCGGCCTTAGTGGTGCGCCTGCCATGTTCATGTTGATGGCAGCATCTGCCCTGGATTTATCCTTAGGGCTAGCAACGCTGTTCTGGCCCAAGCGTATTTTATGGTTGATGCAAATTGCCCTGATTGCTGGCTATAGCTGCATCATTGCGATCTATTTGCCTGAATATTATTTACATCCATTTGGCCCTGTCCTGAAAAATCTGCCAATACTGGCTTTACTTGCTTATTTATTTGCTCATCAAAGAGACACAAAATGAACACCTATCTCTTGCTTAAAACCCTGCATATCCTGTCCTCTGTCTTACTGGTTGGTACCGGTTTTGGCTCGGCGTTTTATATGTTTTTTACCAACCGCAGCAAGCAATTCAAGGCGCAAATTGTGGTTGCGCGACTGGTGGTTTTGGCTGACTGGTGTTTTACGACACCCGCAGTAATCATCCAGCCCCTGACTGGTTTTGCCATGATGCACATGGCAGGCTGGCCCTTGAGCACACCCTGGATCATGTGGTCTTTCGTCCTATACCTTTTTGCAGGTGCCTGCTGGCTGCCTGTGGTGTGGTTGCAAATTCGCATGAAAGCCATGCTGGAAATTGCCGATGCCAACAACACTACTGTGCTGCCAGAGCAGTACTGGCGCTATGCGAAGATATGGGAATGGCTGGGCTATCCAGCATTCATCGCCATGATAGGTGTGTACTTTTTGATGGTGAACAAGCCCAGTTTTTAAGAACCCGGATACAGCAGGCGCAGAATACTGCGCTTGCTTTATTAACTAAATGCCTTTTACCTGACGCGCCGCCTGCACCATCTCATGCACATCATTGGTCATAACGGCCAGGAAGCCCAGCAAGATCAGGTAATAGGCTGCATAGGTAAATCGTACCTGGGATGACATATTGTAGTAAGCCTTGTTCTCTTCAGCCTCTGGATCGTATTTCCAGGCGCGCCACAATTGTGGCCAGGCCAGAAAACCGATAATGATCAGCATGGGGCTAGGGCGAAAATAAAACACAGCCAGCAAGATGGGAACGCCAACGAACCAGATGCGAGGCGTCAGCACTGCGGTGATGCGTCCGCCATCAAAAGGCATCATGGGTATCATATTGAAGAGGTTTAAAAAGAAACCTGAATATGAAACCGCCAGGAGCAAGTCGCTATTGTAGTTACGGGCGAGGAAATAACAAAGTATCGAAGCAACTGTTCCCGCCAAAGGACCGCCCATTCCTATATATGCTTCAGTCTCGGCATCATGGGGTTGATCTTTTATCTCAGTCCAGGCGCCCAGGAAAGGGATGAAAGTCGGCAAACCCGCGCGCAAGCCGCGCTGACGGGCCGCAATAAAATGGCCCAACTCATGGATAAACATGAGCAAGACAAATCCCACGGCATACCACCAACCAAATATCCAGGCGTAAAACACTACAGAAATAATCATGGTGCCGCCCGAGGTCAGCAACTTGCCAAATTTGACGCCAGAGAATAGCAGGAACAGCAACTTCAACATTTTTATTTATCCTTACCTGTACTTCATATAGAACTACGCTTTCTTGTGACCAAACAACTTGGCCACCAAGGCGCCCAAGCCTACCACGGCAACCAGAGCCAGTTTGGCGAACTTGGCCAGGAAAGCGAAAATCAATGCAAACAAGCCCAGTTTCTTGGCGGCGACGCCGCCAATCAAGGCAGCAAGACCATACTCAGCTACTTTATCCGTGCTGGCATTAAAGTCGCTATAACGTTTGCCGTTTGAAAATTCCAGATGCCCCAATAAATCTTTGGCGATGGCTTTTTGTTGCGGTAAATCATTGAGGGCTGTCACCAGATTCAAGCTGATATAGCCTTCGCGGCCAAGTGCATAGGTATTGTAGTTAACACCCTGGTTATCATTATTAGCCTGTTTGTCTTTGGTGATGGCCGACCAAACCAGTCTGTGCGTTGCAGCATCGTAGTTAGGCTTCTCTGCCCAGCCTACCAGTTGCATTTCAGGGATACCACGCTGAACACGTTCTTTATTGCCCTCTTCAGTACCTTCCCGCAAACTTTTCAGCAAATCGTCTGCATTCCAGTCTTTGGCGTCATCATCCTTGATATAGCCTGACTTTTCATACTCGGCCACAATCATCCAGTCACCCTCCTCAGGGAAAATCGCACCCAGCAAGCTTTCAATAGAAGAATTACCCATCGCACGCATGATGCGGCCAGCTGCGGGCATAGGGACAAAGAACTGACCGGCAGGCACTTTCAAGACAGCCTGATCTATCAATTTAATTTCTGCAGGACCTGCCTGCATGACCTTCTTCGCTTCATCAAAGGCAGCTTTCATCTCAGCTTCAGTCGCGGCATTTTGCGCATAAGCAAAATGGCTAAAGGCTATCAAAAATAAGGTTCCTACCCACTTTAAAAACTGCTTAACGATCATATTCATTCCCTGTAAATTTATATTTTGATGAGCAAGATGCCATCAAGGCATTCGCTGATCATTTATTGTGCGCAACTAATTTATGGATTTTTGTGAATTTATATACACTTTGTTTCCATTAAGTTAAGCATAATGCCTTGAAACATGGCCTAAATCAAATCCATACTTAAGTATTAGGCGCTAAAATAGCGTCCCCAGCTCAGGCTTCCCATTCAGATAAAAGTGCTTGCAGCCCTTACCAAAGAGCAAGCACTGGCAGAATCATGACCACCTTCGCAAGCGATACCAATACCAATACAGACAACTCAGCGTTGCACTTGCCTGCCGACATCATTGCAATGGCGAAGCAACATTTGCGCGACATCCTGCAGCTCGCGTTTGAGCACACGGATCAACATCAGGCAGTAGTCGTTTATGACCAGCGCTGCCCTCTGGCAGTCGCATTGACCAGCGCCTACCGCGCTTGCCTGCCCAATGCCCGCTTCATCGATTTTGATGCAGAGACACCTGAGTTTATTTTGTCAGCTTTAAATGCCCTGCAAGCATCTGATCTGGCTGTGCTGGTTCAATCCACCAATTTTCGCCTCGAAGCCTACAGGCTGCGCGTGGAATTATTCAAGCGCGGCCTGAAAGTCATAGAACATCCCCACCTGGCACGCATGGAAGGTGATGAAAACCTGTATTACATAGAGTCACTGGCTTACGATGCCAACTACTATCGCGGCACCGGCAATGCACTCAAACAAAAAATCGATAACGCCAGCCGTGGCGTCGTCGATAGTGGCGGCGCAGAACTGATCTTCAGTGGTCGCTTTGAACCGGCCAAGCTCAATGTCGGTGACTATCGCCAGATGAACAATGTCGGTGGTCAATTTCCCATTGGCGAAGTATTCACAGAATCGGTAGCGCTGGAAAATGTTTACGGAAAAATCCGCATTTTTGCCTTTGGCGATACGACATTTACCGTCAATCGTCCGGAACAGCCGATCACTCTGATCGTGGAAAAAGGCCAGGTCGTGGATACCGTCAATTCCACACCTGAATTTGATCAGGTGCTGACCAATATACGTGCTGACGACAGCGTAGTCTGGGTGCGTGAACTGGGCTTTGGCATGAACAAGGCCTTTTCCAAAGACAAGACAGTGCGAGACATAGGCACCTATGAACGCATGTGCGGCGTCCACTTATCCCTGGGAGCCAAGCATGGCAGCTATGCCAAGCCGCATATCAAGCGTGGCGAAGGCCGCCATCATGTCGATGTATTCGCCGTCACCGAAGCCGTCAAACTTGACGATGAAGTTGTCTACAGGAACGGTGCCTGGGTAGTTTGAGCATCATCCATTAGCAAAACAACACAAAAACCTCTTTACTATTACCCCGGATCAGGGCATAGCGGCTGCAATTTGTGCATTCGCTGTTAGAATAATGCCCTTATCCGTTCATAAAAAGTGCATCAACCATGACCCGTAAGCTGTTTGTCACCACTGCCCTGCCGTACGCTAATGCGCCCTTCCACCTTGGTCACATCATGGAATATATCCAGGCTGACATTTGGGTAAGGCATCAGCGAATGTCGGGTCACGAGGTACATTTCGTCGGCGCGGATGATGCACACGGTGCACCTATCATGATTGCGGCTGAAAAAGCCAATATCACTCCACAAGAATTTGTGGCGAAAATTGCTGCCGGACGCAAACAATACCTCGACGGTTTCCATATCCAGTTTGATAACTGGCATTCAACCGATGGCGAAGAAAACCATCAGTTGTCACAGGACATCTATCGCAAACTGAAGTCTGCTGGCTTTATCACCAGCAAAACCATAGAACAGTTCTTTGACCCGGTCAAAAACATGTTCCTGCCTGACCGTTACATCAAGGGCGAATGCCCTAAATGTGGGGCCAAGGATCAGTATGGCGATTCCTGCGAAGTCTGCAGCGCCGTGTATGCGCCTACAGAATTGAAGAATCCCTATTCCGTCCTGACCGGTGCCACACCGATCATGAAATCGTCTGAGCATTTCTTCTTCAAATTGTCTGATGAAAAGTGCGTGGAATTCTTGCGTGGCTGGGCTTTGAAAGACAACCGCCTGCAGTCTGAAGTGGCAAACAAATGCAAGGAATGGCTGGAAGGCGAAGGCGGCCTGGGCGACTGGGATATCAGCCGCGATGCGCCTTATTTTGGTATCGAGATTCCTGATCAACCGGGCAAATATTTCTACGTCTGGCTGGATGCGCCTGTGGGCTACCTGGCTTCGCTGAAAAATTACTTCGGTAAAATCGGTCGTGATTACGATGCTTTCATGGCTGACCCGACGACTGAGCAAATCCATTTCATCGGTAAGGACATCACTTATTTCCACACACTGTTCTGGCCAGCGATGCTGAAGTTCTCTGGCTACAAAACGCCAGACAATGTGTATGCCCATGGCTTTGTGACTGTCTCTGGCGAAAAAATGTCCAAGTCACGTGGTACTGGTATTTCGCCGCTGCGCTATCTGGAAATCGGCATGAACCCTGAATGGCTGCGTTATTATTTCGCCGCCAAACTCAATGCCAAGGTAGAAGACCTGGATATGAATCCGGAAGACTTCGTTGCGCGTGTCAATTCTGACCTGATCGGCAAATACATCAACATCGCCAGCCGCGCTGCTGGTTTCATCAGCAAGCGCTTTGATGGTGTCGTGGCGACAGACTGGGCGACGGCTGATGATGCCTTCCTGAATAATCTGCGCAATGTAGCGCCAGAAATCCAGGCCCTGTTTGAAGCACGCGAATACGGCAAAGCCCTGCGCGCTGCGATGGAACAGGCTGACCTGGTGAATGCCTATGTTGATCACAACAAGCCCTGGGAACTGGCGAAGAAACCAGAGAACGACGCAAAATTGCAGGAAGTCTGCAGCCGCTTGCTGGAAGCCTTCCGCATCCTGACCATCTTCCTGAAACCGGTCTTGCCACATCTGGCAGCACAGGTAGAAGCACAATTGAATATCAACCCATTGCAATGGGCAGACGTTGCTCAACCATTGCCGCACCAGCACAAGATCAATCCTTACAAGCATTTGATGCAAAGGGTGGATCTGAAGATATTTGATGATTTGTTTGATGCACCAGCACCCGTAGCTGCGGCGGCTACCGAGACGGCAGAAGCATCAGAGGTAGCGGCATCTGACATCGAACCACTGGCCGAAGAAATCAAAATTGATGATTTTGCCAAGGTAGATCTGCGTATTGCCAAGATCGTCAATTGCGAACATGTAGAGGGTTCAGACAAGCTCTTGCGCCTGACTCTGGATGTAGGCGAAGGCCGTACCCGCAATGTGTTCTCCGGCATCAAATCTGCTTACCAGCCAGAACAGCTGATAGGCAAATTCACGGTCATGGTGGCTAACCTGGCACCACGCAAGATGAAGTTTGGCATGTCAGAAGGCATGGTATTGGCCGCATCAGCGGCGGATGAAAAAACCCATCCAGGTTTGTACATACTGGAAGCATGGCCCGGTGCTCAGCCTGGTATGCGTGTTCGTTAATATCTTGACCAGCGTATGAATATTGTTGTCCGCGAAGCTGCCATAGAAGATGCGCAACTCATCGCGCATCTGACCCGCACTTGCTGGACTGACAAGGTAGCCGCCACCTCCAGCGGCCATCATGAAAGCAGTGAGCGTGTCTGCAATGACTTAATGCAGGGCGGCGGTTTTATTTTGCTGCTGGATGATGAACCAGTAGGTTCTGTACGCTGGCTACCACTGGATACAGAAAATAATTGTTGGGAAATGCTGCGCATGGGTGTGCTGCCCGCTTTTCGCGGTTCGACCCTGTCCCAGCATTTGCTGGAAGCCGTCATCCATGCAGCCCAGGCATCTGGCATAGAAGAATTGCGCCTTGGTGTACGCAGTGACCAGCCCCGCTTGCTGGACTTGTATGCAGCCTTTGAGTTTGAGCTCGCGCCTGAACTCGAGTATTCCCACGCCAATCCAAATGAGCCTGCCCCGCATGTCATGCGCCGTTTCTTAAGATATTAGAGAAATCGGCATACTTGCTCATATCTAATATATTTTAGGTATACTCTTTCCCAGTTTTGCGAATGCAAGCATATGCTGACATATTTACAATGCAACCAAGCTTCGCCAGCATTCATACCATTCTTGCAATACACTTGTTCTCACTCTTTGTTGATCCTGCTTTGGAAACTCATCCATGAACAGCCCTGTTATCCCTTCCGCAGTCACCTCTCCTATCCCTGCCCGTCTTGTCCAATTACGTGCTGCCATGCAGGCTCAGGGGCTGGATGCCTATATTATTCCATCGTCCGACCCACATCTGTCTGAGTACTTGCCTGACCGTTGGCAGGGCCGTAGTTATTTTTCAGGCTTTACCGGCTCGGTGGGCACTCTGATTGTTACTGCTGATTTTGCGGGTCTGTGGGTAGACAGCCGCTACTGGAGTTCGGCAGAAACTGAGCTGGCACCCACTGGCATCAAGATGATGAAAATAGCCTCAGCCGCAGCTACCCTTTACATAGACTGGCTAGCTGGCAATCTGCAAGCTGGTCAAACGGTGGGCGTGGATGGCGCAGTATTGGGGCTGGCAACTGCGAGGGCGCTGGAACAGGCTTTGCAAAGCAAAGGCATCAAACTCAATACCAGCCATGATCTTTTGGATAAGGTGTGGAGCGAACGCCCAAGCTTGCCGCAGGCGGCCATCTATGAACATGCAGCACCTTATGCCGTAGTTGCCCGCGCTGACAAACTGGCAATGATACGTGAGCAAATGCACAGCAAAAATGCAGATTGGCATTTTGTTTCGACAGTCGATGACCTTGCCTGGATTTTCAATTTGCGTGGTGCCGATGTCAGCTATAACCCGGTATTTGTTGGTCATGCCTTGATCAGTCAGACTGAGGCAAAGCTGTTTGTATCCGCTGGCAAAATCCCGGCAGAACTGGCAGCAATATTGGCAAAAGATGGTGTCAGCCTGGCGGGCTATAGCGAAGCCGCTGCTGCATTGGCCGCCCTGCCAGCAGATAGCAGCATCATGATAGACCCGCGCAGGATTACTTATGGCTTCCGCCAGAGCATACCAGCAACTGTCAAAATCATCGAAGCCATCAACCCATCGGTATTTGCCAAATCCCGCAAAACCGCAGAAGAAGCGCAATTTGTCCGTGAAGCCATGGAACAGGATGGCGCAGCTTTGTGTGAATTCTTTAGCTGGCTGGAAAGCGCGCTTGGCAAGCAGCGGATCACCGAACTGACCATCGATGAAGCAATTTGTGCAGCCCGTGCGCGACAGCCTCACTTTGTCTCACCGAGCTTTAATACCATCGCTGGCTTCAATGCCAACGGAGCCATGCCTCATTACCGCGCCACCCAGGAATCACATTCAGTCATCGAAGGGGATGGCCTGCTGTTGATTGACTCTGGTGGTCAATACCTGAATGGCACGACGGATATCACCCGCGTTGTTCCAGTAGGCCAGGTATCTGAAGCGCAAAAGCGCGACTTCACTCTGGTCTTGAAAGGCATGATCAATTTATCGCAAATGCGTTACCCGCGTGGTACCTTGTCACCCATGCTTGATACCGTGGCGCGCGCCCCTATCTGGGCCGATGGCGTTAACTATGGTCATGGTACTGGTCACGGCGTAGGTTATTTCCTGAATGTGCATGAAGGCCCGCAAAGCATTTCCCCTGCGATAGCAGAAGCCCATATGGCGATGGAACCTGGCATGATTACTTCTAATGAGCCTGGCATTTACCGTCCGGGCAAATGGGGAGTTCGTATAGAAAACCTGCTGCTGAACGTGTCAGCCATGCAAACCGAGTTTGGCGAGTATCTGGAATTTGAAACCCTGACACTCTGCCCTATAGACACACGCTGCATCACGGTAGAGCTATTGCGTGAAGATGAAATCAAATGGCTCAATGACTACCACGCCATGGTTTTGCAACGCCTGGTTGGCTGCGTCAGTGGCGGGGCATTGGAATGGCTGAAAGAAAGAAGCAAACCCTTGCTGCGCCCCGCCAACTGATCGCCTCTTGCCCATCCCGTCCATTTCACTGTGAAGAAACAAGCTATGGACGAAACTGAGCTTTTGCAGTGCAAGAGTTTTCGTAGCGTTGATAGAGAGGGGCTGCTGTTTCGCAGATGCGCCGTTCAAGTACGCGCTCATCAAACACAGTGAGCTTAAGTGCATGAATATCAATGGCATGCAAGCCTCTGAGTTACTGCGCGTCTATCAGTAAAGCAAAAATGATGAAAGCCGCATATGCGGCTTTCATCATTCTAAGTCTTGATTATTACCCACTCACTATTGAAACTGGAAACTGCACGCAAAATTTACTGCCTACATCCGGCGTCGATTCGATCAATAAATTCGCTTTGTGCCTGAGCAGCACATGCTTGACGATGGCCAGGCCGAGACCGGTGCCCTGGGTTTCGCGGGAACGGCTTTTATCGACGCGGTAAAAGCGTTCAGTCAGACGTGAGATATGTTCAGCGCTAATGCCAATACCATCATCCTGTACGGCAAATTTGGGGCCATTTGCGGTATCTATCCAGCTAATTTTGATGTTGCCGTTTTCTGGTGTGTAACGGATCGCATTCGTCACCAGATTGGTCAGGGCGCTACGTATCTCATCATTGCTGCCGCGGATATCCGGGCCTGTACATTCCAGCGTAATTTTGTGTTTGCCAGCAGACAGGGCATGCGCCTCCTGCATTATCTGATCCAGCAGACCTTGCATACTGATGCGTTCTGGGCGTGGTGGATAATCTACCGATTCCAGTCTGGTCAGGGTCAGCATGTCTTCTACCAGGCGCTGCATGCGCTCACCCTGCTCGGTCATTAGTTTAAGATGCATATTGCGAGTGTGATTATCCAGATCACTTTGCATTGAGGCGATTTCCAGGAAACCGTTGATCACGGTCAGCGGTGTGCGCAATTCGTGCGAGGCATTGGCAATAAAGTCGCGCCGCATCATGTCTATGCGCTCGGATTCGGTGACATCATGTGTCACCAGAATCTGGCGGCGGTTTTCAAATGGAATGATATGAGCAATCAGCTTGCGGTCGCGGAAAGACAGCGTCAAGGGCGTCTCGTAGCGCCCCAGGATAATGTAATCCATGAATTCAGGGCTGCGTACCAGATTGGTCACACGCATGCCCTTGTCCTGTGCATGGCTCAAGCCCAGATGACTTTCGGCTGCAGGATTACACCACTCCAGAAATAAAACGTCATCCATGATGACCACACCGTCTGGCAACAGTGTCATGGCCTGGCGAAAACGTGCCAGCCATTCTGCCAGCTCAGCCTGATTTTTCTCATCACCACGACGCAATTTATACAGACGTGAAAAAATATCAGTCCAGGCCCCCCAGCCATCCGGCAAGCGTGAACTACTGGGATGGTCTAGCCAGTCAGCAAGGCGCTGCAAGTAAAACAACTGTACGCAAAACAGAGCGACCATACCAAATAGCCCCAACACCAATCCTGTTACCGCCCCCCACAAATAGATAGCGCATGCCGTTCCCAGAAAGACCAGGAGGATGCGGACAAATGCAGAAATCCAGAAAATAAGGCGTGGAGACATGATGGGTCCTGAATATTGCTTGGAATGTGATGATGATATATGGTTTGAACTGATATCAGTGATCAGTTTCACGCTACCCCATTCCCATTTTGAAATGAGGTAGCGACACAAGCGCTGGCCGTGACGTTTGCATCAACTGCGCGTTTGCTGAATTATTTTTCAGAAAGCATGTAGCCAACGCTACGTACAGTCTTGATCAGGGATTCCGCATTCTTCAAGACTTTGCGCAAACGCAGGACATGGACGTCCACCGTTCGCTCTTCGATGACGACGTGATCGCCCCAAACTTTATCAAGCAACTGGCTGCGTGAAAACACACGCTCAGGATGAGCCATGAAAAATTTCAGCAACTTGTATTCGGCGTGACCGATATCGACCTTGTTGTCCTCTATCTTGACTGTGCAACTGACAGGATCAAGCACAACAGGACCTGCTGTCAGGGCAGTCTGTGCATGTTCAGGGCTCTTGCGGCGCAGCAGGGCCTTGATCCTGGCGGTCAATTCACGCGGCGAAAACGGCTTGGTAACATAATCATCGGCGCCATGGTCAAGGCCGGCGATCTTGTCTTCTTCCATGCTTTTTGCAGTCAGCATGATGACTGGGATTTCATTGAACTGGCGGTCTGAGCGTATCTTGGACAAAAGACGCAAACCACTCTGATCTGGCAACATCCAGTCCAGCAAAATCAATTGCGGCGTGCGGCGCTGCAAATATTCCCAGGCTTCAGCAGTTGTATTGACGGCAAAAGTGTTCCAGCCTGCCGCACGCAGGGAAAAACTGACAAGTTCTACAATTGCCGGTTCATCCTCGACGATGAGTATTGTTGTGTCTGTAGCCATCATCAATAATTAACTCAGTTTTTCCTGCTTGGTCGCTACATAATCCGAATGGCGGATATCCTTGCCCTCTACGATATAAATCGTATGTTCGGCAATATTCTTGGCATGGTCCCCAATACGCTCGATTGCCTTGGCCACCCACAGCGCATCCAGGGACGATGATATCGTGCTTGGATCTTCCATCATGAAGGTAATCAGATTGCGCATGATAGAGCGGAAATCATTGTCGATCAGCGCATCCTGGGCAATCAACTGCACTGCCTTGTCGCCATCAAGACGGGCAAAGGCATCCAGCGATTGATGCAACATATCTGCCACACTGCTGGCAAGCACACGCACAGTTTCATAGCCGCTGAACATGGGCACACCACGTCTGGTGCTTGCAGCATCCCTTGAAATACGCGCGATTTTGGTTGATTCATCGCCTATGCGTTCAAGATCAGTGATGACCTTGCCAGTCGCCATGACGGTACGCAAGTCATTCGCTGCTGGCTGGCGCTTGACGATAAGGTGGCTGCACATATCGTCCAGCGCCACTTCGAGGCGATTGACTTCCAGATCAGATTGAATCACGGCTTCTGCCTGTTCAGCATTACCGGTACGGAAGCAAGACATGGCATCGTGAAAATGGCTTTCTACCAAGCCACCCATTAACAAGACCTTGGAGCGTATTGTCTCCAGGTCCATATCGTATTGTTTTGAAGAGTGTTCGCCTGTCACAGGTTTCTCCTGAATTCGCAATTGCAAAATGTAAACGTCGCTGCTTTATAAAGCTTCACTTAAGCAGCATCGCTTGTCCACGCATTTGCATGGACAAGCAAGCGCAAATGTGCGTCGTTTGTTAGCCGAAACGGCCAGTAATATAGTCTTGAGTTTCTTTCTTCACGGGGTTCATGAAGATATGATCAGTCTCGCCAAATTCGACCAACTCGCCCAGATACATATAGGCAGTATAGTCAGAGCAACGCGCTGCCTGCTGCATGTTATGGGTCACGATGGCGATGGTGTATTCCTCTTTCAGCTCATTGATCAATTCTTCAATCTTGACTGTAGAGATAGGATCTAGTGCTGAAGTCGGCTCATCCAGCAGCAAGATTTCAGGTTTTACTGATACGGCACGGGCGATGCACAGTCGTTGTTGCTGACCGCCAGACAGGCTCAAGCCACTCTTGCTGAGTTTATCTTTCACTTCTGTCCAGATCGCCGCTTTTTTCAATGCCCATTCAACACGCTCATCCATCTCGCCCTTGGACAGGTTCTCGTATAAACGAACGCCGAAAGCAATATTGTCATATACCGACATAGGGAAGGGAGTCGGCTTCTGGAAGACCATGCCTACACGGGCGCGCAGCAGGTTAATATCCTGATCTGCATCGAGGATGTTTTTGCCGTTATAAATGATGCTGCCTTCCGCACGCTGACCGGGATACAGATCGTACATGCGGTTCAGGGTACGCAACAAAGTCGACTTACCACAACCGGATGGACCGATGAAAGCTGTGACTTTTTTATCGTAAATATTCAGATTGATATCGCGCAGGCTACGTGTTGTCCCGTAAAAGAAATTCAGCCCGCCGATTTCGATTGCTTTTTTCTGTTGATTGTCTTGTAGAGTAGTCATATCGAGGTCAGTATTAATGCTGTGTTTTTTGGTTAAACAAAGTACGCGATAAAATATTCAAACCGAGAACGCTGAAGGTGATCAGCAATGCGCCACCCCAGGCCAGTTCACGCCAGTTGTCGTACGGGCTCATGGCGAACTGATAAATCACGACTGGCAAGTTAGCCATCGGTTGATTCATATTGCTGCTGAAGAACTGATTATTCAAGGCGGTGAACAATAAAGGCGCCGTTTCACCAGAAATACGTGCAACTGCCAGCAAGATACCAGTGACGACACCAGCTTTGACAGCGCGCAAGCGTATCATCAAGGCCACCTTCCAGCGTGGTGCACCCAGAGCAAATGCGGCTTCACGCAAACTGGCAGGCACCAGGCCCAGCATATTATCAGTGGTACGGACGACCACAGGTATAGCGATGAGTGAAATGGCGATACTGCCAGCCCAACCAGAGAAGTGTTTGACGTTGGCCACATAAATCGCATACACGAACAAACCAACAACGATGGATGGGGCCGACAACATGATGTCTGTCACAAAACGGGTAACGCCCCCAAACCAGCTCTTGTCGCCATATTCAGCCAGATAGATACCAGCCAGTATGCCTATAGGCGTAGAGATCAATGTGGCAATGCCCACCATGGCAAAGCTGCCGAAAATGGCATTCATCAAACCACCGCCATCACTACCTGGTGCCGGTGTAGATTCTGTGAACATGGCAAGATTGACTGCTGAAGAACCCTTCATCAACAACGTGAGCAAGATCCACATCAGAAAGAACACGCCCAGCGCCATAGCAATAGAAGACAGAGTGATACCTATCTTGTGCATCAACAAACGCTTGCGATACACCGGATTACTGGCAGATTGCATTGTAGAATTTTGCATTATTTTGCTCCTTCTTTACGTGCCAGACCCAGCAACATTAGCTTAGCTGCGGACAAGACGACGAAAGTAATGACGAACAGTATCAAACCAAGCAGGAACAGGGATGATGTATGCAGTGGTGATTCAGCTTCGGCAAATTCATTGGCAAGTGTAGAAGCGATACTGTTACCAGCAGCAAACAACGACCAGGACAAGTGATGGGAATTACCAATCACGAAAGTAATCGCCATGGTTTCACCAAGTGCACGACCCAAGCCCAGCATGACGCCGCCGACCACACCAATTTTGGTATATGGCAAAACAATCTTGCGCACTACTTCCCACTTGGTACAACCCAGACCATAGGCAGACTCTTTCAGGACGGGAGGCACGACTTCAAACACATCGCGCATCACTGAAGCAATGAAAGGGATAATCATGATGGCCAGAATTACACCAGCAGCCAGAATACCCATGCCTATCTTGGGACCAGTGAAAAGGGCGCCGATCACCGGCAGCTTGCCCAGTGTCGCAGCCAATGCAGGTTGCACATATTGCGAGAACAGCGGCGCAAATACAAACAAACCCCACATGCCATAAATAATACTCGGCACACCTGCCAGCAGTTCAATTGCCGTACCCAATGGGCGTTTGAGCCAGTTTGGGCAAATTTCGGTGAGGAACAAGGCAATCCCGAAACTGACAGGAAAAGCGATCAGCAAAGCGATGACCGATGTCACCAGAGTACCGACGATAGCTATCGTACCACCGAATTTGTCATTAACCGGATCCCACTCTATGGTCCAGATGAATGGCAAACCAAATTCCTTCATGGCCGGAATGGCACGCAGGAACAAAGAAATAATGATACCAACCAACACCACCAGCACAAGGGCGGCGAAAGTGAAGGTCAGCTTATGAAAAAAGAAATCTTGCCAACGCTGGCGACGCATCACCGTTGCCATTTTCACAGGATCGATTTGATCGACCTTTTGCGACATTGAAGTTGCAGCAGGAGGGATTGCAGTTGGTGCAGTCATGTTGACGGAGGACATTTGGGTAGTCATGGGTGTCTTTTCCACCGGAAGGTAATCCGGACTTAACCGGATTACCTCGTTCTGTTTAGTTCAGCTTCTGAACAGGTTAAAACTATTTATTACCAGATCGCCTTGCCTGATGCGTCTTTGATTTTTGCTTTCCAGCCGTCGTCGATCAATTTGACAACAGGTGCTGGCATGGCGACATAATCCAGCTCAGTAGCCATGGCGCCACCATTCTTGAATGCCCAGTCAAAGAACTTCAATACCTCTTTGCCTTTTGCAGCATCGGCTTGCGATTTATGCATAATGATGAAAGAAGCACCAGTGATAGGCCAGGAAGCTTTACCAGGCTGGTTAGTCAAGACCAGGTACATGCCTGGCGCTTTACTCCAGTCAGCGCCAGCAGCAGCGGCCTTGAAATTTTCGTCATCTGGCGCAGCGAACTGTCCATCAGAATTTTTCAACAAGGTGTGAGTCATCTTGTTTTTCTTTACATAGGCGTATTCCACATAACCTATGGAATTTCTAATTTGCCTGACGCTGGAAGCGACGCCTTCATTACCTTTACCACCCACACCGACTGGCCATTTGACCGCAGTGGCAGAACCAACTGCTGTTTTGAAGTCAGCATTGACTTTGCTCAGATAGTCAGTCCACAAGAATGTAGTACCAGAACCGTCAGAGCGATGTACTACCGTAATGTCTTCTGCTGGCAATTTCAAACCGGCATTGATAGCAGCGATTTCTGGCGCATTCCATTTAGTGATCTTGCCCATGTAGATGCCTGCCAATACGTCACCTGTCATCTTCATTGTGCCAGGAGCGATACCTTCCAGATTGACGACAGGAACCACACCGCCGATGATGGCTGGAAATTGCACCAGACCTTCAGCATCCAGTTCTTCGAGCTTCAAAGGGCTGTCCGAAGCGCCGAAGTCTACTGTTTTTGCCTTGATTTGCTTGACACCACCACCGGAACCAATGGATTGATAGTTCAGACCGTTGCCAGTAGCTTTTTTATAAGCTTCTGCCCATTTTGCATAAATTGGATATGGGAAAGTCGCACCAGCACCAGTAATGTCGGCAGCGTGAGCAGCGCCAAATGTGACAGCGACGCCAATTGCAGCGATAAGAGTTTTGACAACACGTTTGATTTGCATGTTCACCTCAGAGTTAAATAACAGTATTCAGTACTACGAGGCGCACTGTACAAGCCAAATATGACAAGATTATGACTTAAAATAAAACCCATGAAATAATTAACCTTATTATCATTTTTATGTCATAAACTTGTCATGCGAACAGTCTAAACTATCCGCGTATATATATGACAGCCTTTATGACATGCAAAAAATTATGCCAAATCAGGATGTACCCTCTTCTGCAACTACGTTGGAAGAAATGAAACAGACTCCCAACACTGAAATCAAGACGGCAACCATGCCAGTCAAAACTGCAGCGCCAGAATTGTCACGCTCTGTGATTTTCCTGGACAGGGAAATGTCACAAATCGCCTTCAACTGGCGTGTACTTGCTCAGGCGGAAGACCGCAGCATCCCCTTACTGGAGCGTTTGAAGTATTTGTGCATCGTCGGCAGCAACCTGGATGAGTTTTTTGAAGTCAGGGTTGCTAGCCTGTTGGCGCAAAACACGATAGACGGCGAACTGGTACAGCATCCGACTTTTCAGGCCATGCTCAAGCGGGTCAGCGATGAATGTCATCAACTAGCAAAAAGACAATATGAATTGCTGAATCAGGAGATCCTGCCGCAGCTATCCAAAAAAGGCATACACCTGTTACGCCATTCAGAGCGCAATGAAGCCCAGCGCGCCTGGGTAAAGTCTTATTTCGAGAGGGAAGTCAGGCCCCTGCTGACACCCATAGGGCTGGATCCGGCCCATCCGTTCCCTCAAGTCGTCAACAAGAGTTTGAATTTCATCGTTTCGCTGGCAGGCAAGGATGCTTTCGGTCGCGGCACGGCCATCGCCATCGTCAAAGCCCCACGCGTTTTGCCACGCATCATACGTTTGCCGGATGAACTTTCCAATAACGGCATGGCCTTTTGTCTGCTGTCTTCTGTTATTCACTCGCATATAGAAGATTTATTTAATGGCCGTGAAGTCATCAACTATTCACAGTTCCGCGTCACCCGCGACAGTGATTTGTGGGTTGATGAAGAAGAAGTCAAGAATCTGCGCCAAGCTTTGCAGGGTGAATTGCAAACCCGTCAGTTTGGTGCTGCCGTGCGTCTGGAAGTGGCAAAAAATTGCCCCGAAAATCTATCCCGCTTCCTGCTCGAACAATTCTCCCTCGACAATGACCGCCTGTATCCAGTCGATGGCCCAGTAAATATGGTCAGGCTGGGTGAACTGGTAGACCATGTCAAACAGCCTAATTTGCGCTTCCCGCCCTTCTCAGCCAAAGCGATAGGAAAATATGCGCATGCCGACATTTTTACTTTGCTGCGCAAGCAAGACATACTCTTGCATCACCCTTTCCAGCCTTTCCAGACAGTCATTGATTTCATACGCTCGGCGTCGCAAGATCCTAGCGTCGTCGCTATCAAGCAGACTATCTACCGAACCGGCATGAATTCCGATTTGATGGAATCCTTGATCACGGCAGCCAGGCTGGGCAAGGAAGTCACCGTCATTGTCGAGCTGATGGCGCGTTTTGATGAAGAAGCGAATATCAACTGGGCCGACAAATTGCAACGTGCCGGTGCACAGGTAGTGTATGGCGTGGTCGGCCTGAAAACCCATGCCAAACTGGCACTGGTGATACGCCGCGAAGAAGGTGGCACTCTGCGCCACTATGCCCATCTGGGCACTGGCAATTATCATCCTTCGACTACACGCTTTTATACTGACTTTGGCTTGTTGACTGCCCACCCCGGCATGGCTGCGGAAGTGAATGAAGTATTCATCCACCTGACTGGTTTGACCAAACCCAAGAAACTCGAATATTTGTGGCTGGCGCCATTTGCGCTGCAACCGCAAATCATCAAGGCCATACGCAATGAAGCACGCATAGCGCGTGAAGGGCGCCCTGCCCGCATCATCGCGAAAATGAATGCTCTGCTGGATGAATCCGTCATTCGTGCCCTGTATGCGGCATCGGCAGATGGCGTCAAGATAGATCTGATCATTCGAGGTGCCTGCGCATTGCGTCCTGGGGTACCTGGCTTGTCAGAAAACATCAAGGTACGATCCATCATAGGCCGCTTCCTTGAGCATAGCCGTATCTATTACTTCCGCAATGATCTGGCGCATGATGTGTATCTGGCCAGTGCTGACTGGATGAACCGCAACCTGTTCCGCCGCATTGAAGTGGCTTTCCCGGTGCTGGAGAAATCTTTGAAGAAGCGCGTCATTTCCGAGGGTCTGGAACCCTATCTGAAAGATAATGTGAATGCATGGACGCTGGATTCAGACGGTCGTTACGAGCGCAAGAAAGCCAGAGCAAAACAAGTGCAATTCTGTGCCCAGCAACACTTGATGCAAACTTTGGGTTCGCTATCTGATACGGATAATTAATAATGGATCTCATTCTCTGGCGTCATGCAGAAGCAGAGCCGGCGACGGCAGAACTGACTGATGAATTCAGAAAACTGACCGGCAAAGGAAATAAGCAGGCAAGTAAAATTGCTTACTGGCTGGATAGCACACTGCCTGAAACATGCAGGATCCTGGCCAGCCCGACCATACGCACCAGGGACACGGCGGAAGCACTGATAGCCTGCGGCAGGAAATATAAGATCATGCCTGAACTTGGGCCAGCGGCCACAGTCAGCGATGTATTGACTGCCGCAAACTGGCCAAATAGCCGAGAACCGGTACTTATCATCGGCCATCAGCCTTACCTTGGACAAGTAGCTGCCGAGCTTCTAGGACATCCCTTGCAAGAGTATGGTGTGCGCAAAGGCAATGTCTGGTGGATCACGCAAAAGCAGCGTGAAAATGAAGTTGTGCAAACCTACTTGAAAGCTATCATGTCGCCAGATCTGGTGGTGAAATAGACATTTACTCGGCACTTAGGCCTGGTAAAAATACCGGTGCTCAGCAGCGAACTTGGCTTGCTGATACTATGGAGGACCGTCTTTACCCATAAAGCACGATGAAACCCTTGCACATCCTTGCCGCCTTGCTTGCCGTCATCACCTGGGGCATTAATTTTGTTGTCATCAAAATCGGCTTGCAGGGTTTGCCACCTGTGCTGTTCACTGCGTCGCGCTTTGTGTTTGCCGCCCTGCCCCTGATTTTTTTTGTTCCCCTGCCCAAGACTTCCTGGAAATGGGTGATTGCCTATGGCATGTTCCAGTTTGCCTTCCAGTTCACGCTGCTGTTTTGCGGTATCAAGCTGGGCTTTCCTGCTGGACTGGCTTCGCTGGTCATGCAGTTGCAGGCATTTATCACCATGGGCCTGGCTGTCGTGATCATGGGTGAAAAACCACAGTTCGTACAAGTATTGGGTGCCTTGATCGCCTTGTCCGGCATGGCGCTGGTCGCCATGAATTTGGAAGCACAGGCAACCATCGTTGGTTTCGTGCTGGTTGTTGCTGGCGCAGTATGCTGGGGTATCGCTAATATCGTCACCAAGAAAATAGGTGTCGTTAATCCCTTGTCCATGGTGGTGTGGGGTTCGGCGATTGCCAGCCCGCCTTTGCTGCTGGCATCTTTCATGATGGAAGGAATGGACGCCTGGCAAGCCGCATATGCGCAACTCAACTGGACTTCGATCGGCGCCATCGCTTATCAAGCCTACCCCAATACCATCGTTGGTTTTGGCATATGGTCGTGGCTGATGCGCAAGTATCCCGCTGCAACAATTGCACCATTCACCCTGCTGGTACCCGTGGTGGGCATGCTGACAGCTTCTATCGTTTTAAATGAGACTTTATTCTGGTGGAAAATTTGCGCTGGATTATTGGTGCTTGGTGGCCTGGCTTGCAATCAACTTGGTATGCGCATCTGGTCGTGGTTCAGACCAGCAGCAGCGACCTGAGCATTAGCTCGTAACGACCTCGAGTTCAGCCTCTTCCACATTGGTATCTCCCACTGCGTCTGCCACATGCTCCGGGTGGCAGATCTCATGCCAGGTCACCAGCCTGAGTTCACCCTTGGCATCTTCCACCAGGGCTGACAAACTCTCTACCCAGTCGCCATCATTACAATACAGGATGCCACCTATGTCGCGAATTTCTGGCTTATGGATATGGCCGCAGATAATGCCGTCCAGGCCTTTGCGCCGCGCCTCATCTGCCAGTGCGTCTTCAAATTGCGTGATGTAGCTGACCGCATTCTTGACCTTTTGCTTCAAGTATTGCGAGAGCGACCAGTAAGGCATGCCAACGCGGGCGCGCCAGTTATTGAATATCTGGTTGAACTTCAGGATCACTGTGTAGAGGCTGTCACCCACATAAGCCAGCCACTTGGCACAGGCGATGACGCCATCAAACCTGTCACCATGCAAAACCAGCATGCGCTTGCCTGCGGCCGTGGTATGCACCAGCTCGTCTCTGATCTTAATGCCACCGAAGTCGAGATCGATAAACTGGCGTACTGATTCATCATGATTGCCGGGCACGAAGATCACATTCGTGCCTTTCTTGGCTTTTTTCAGGACAGTTTGCACGACGTTGTTGTGAGTCTGATCCCAGTACCAGCGGCGCTTGAGTTGCCAGCCATCGATGATGTCACCGACCAGATACAGAGTATCTGAGTCGGTTGCACGCAAAAATTCCAGCAACTTGGCCGCCTGGCAGCCGCTCGTTCCCAGATGCAAATCTGAAATCCAGATAGTGCGGAAACGCTGGGTTTCTTTCTTACCGGTTTTATACAATTTGCTATTCAGGAACTGATCGGCTGGCTTCATATTTATTGCTCCCCTGTACCGTAATGGCGTGCGTAACGGTCGTCCAGATTCGCCAGCGGCAACATGACGAATAAATCAGCACTATGGAAATCAGGGTCCCAGGCTGGATCACCACACACCCAGGCACCAGCACGCAAATATCCTTTCAACAGCGGCGGAATACGTGCTTCTGTCGACGTGCTATCGATTTCATCGAGAGGGAAAGGAGTATGAGGCGTAACGCGGTATTCCAGTGGAGAGAAATCTCCTGCAGACAAACCACGGTATATTGCAGCTGCATTCTGGCCACCATCAGTCAGACTAATACTGGCGCAACCTATCAGGTGCGAGCAACGTTCGCGGCGCATGTAGGCAGCCAGGCCGGCCCACAGCAACATGATGACGGCACCACTACGATAATCTGGGTGGATGCAGGCACGTCCAGCTTCTGCCACGCTATTGCGTATATGCTGCAAGCGGGACAGATCGAATTCTGTTTCAGAATAATAGCGCCCCAACTGGCGGGCAGCATTTGGCCCCAGTATGCGGTAAGTGCCAACCACTTTCAGGGTCTTGGAATCACGCACAATAAGGTGATCGCAGTGCTCATCAAATTCATCTTTATCCAGGCCATCTGGATTGGATAAAGCAGATAAGCCCATGCTTTCTATAAAGACCTTATAGCGCAAGCGCTGGACTTCTTTCACTTCTTTTGCCGTTGTAGCAAGGCTCAGATTGAGTTTGGAAAAACTGGGATTAGCATCGGCGGGTATCGTGAGTAATCGCATTCATCGTCCTTGTCATGTTGTTCGTTGATCCGACGAACGAAGAATAATCAAGGATTACTTCAGCAATATGACAGTAGGATGTCGGTTTGATGACAAGTCAAAAAAACAACAATCCCTGAATGACTTACATCAGACAGGGATTCTCAAGCAAAAATCAATGCATATAGACGGCAGCTCACCTCACTCAAGCGAGTGCAGCCCTTGCCAGTCCATCAGCTTGCATTACTTTTCTTTCTTTGGCCGCCCTGCCTTTAGCGGGGCCAGGCCAGCGATCAATTTTTTTAAAGTAGGCACATCTGTCTTACCCAATAAGGCCACGCCTATACGCAACAATTGGCTTTTCTTGACTTCCACCCCAGCTTTCAGGCAGGCTTTTTTTACGGCACCAAGTGCGGCATATTCACTTTCCGGCATGGTGAAGCTGTCGCGCACCAACTTGGGTTTTTTGAGCTTTTCTACGACGACTTCTGGCACTGGTTTCACTTCCCCGGTTTTTGCTACAGGCTTGCTTCGAGCAGGCGCTCTTGCAGTAACTTTTGCCGTTGTTTTTACTGGCGCTTTTTCATCCGTCACGGGCTTGCTGACAACCTTGTTCTTGCTTGCTGCGACTGGAATTTTCTTAATAGCCACGACTTTTTTCTCTGCGCTTGCTGCCACTACCGGACTCAATTTCTTCGTTGTTACGGTTGCCATTCCAGCCTCCAGGTTAGAAAACATGTAAACAATATAAACAATATATTGTTGTTATGCAAGGAAGAAGCATAGCCAGCAGAAATGACAGGGACATTACGAAAAAATGGTCCCGCCGAAAAAATATCGCATGTCATGAGATAATCCGCGCCATTTTCCTTATGCAGGATCCCGAAATTATTTCGTTTTACTTTATATATGATCTCACGCAATTCTTTATTATTCCCCCTTGCATTACTCCTCTCCCCTGCCATTACCCATGCGCAAATTCAGGGTTCAGGATCGTCAGCAGCAGCTCCACTGTATCAAAGATGGGCTGATGCCTACAGCAAAACTGGCGGTACAAATATAGTCTACCAAGCCCAGGGCTCTTCTGCCGGTATCAAAAAGATCAAAGAAAACAGTGTGGATTTTGGCGCGAGCGACGCTGCCATGAGTCAGGCAGAGCTGAAAAAAGAAAAATTGATACAATTCCCGTCTGCTATTTCTGGCGTCGTTCCTGTCATTAACCTGCCAGGTATCAAGACTGCCGAGCTACGCCTTACTGGCGAGATACTTGCAGGTATTTTTTCTGGTGACATCACAATATGGAATGATGCCGCTATCAGTGCGCAAAATCCTGGCGTGCGACTACCCAATAAAAACATAGAAGTCATCGTGCGTCAGGATGGATCCGGCACGACATATAATTTTTCTGACTATCTGAGCAAGTCCAGTAAAAGCTGGCAGGCAAAATTTGGCAGGAACTTCACTATTCCCTGGAACACCCGCCTGACACAGGTCAAGGGTAGTAGCAGTATAGCCAGCACTCTCAAGAAAACACCGTATGCCATCAGCTACATCGACTACAACTATGTAACTCAGGAAAA
This sequence comes from Undibacterium sp., assembly GCF_030683615.1. NCBI lineage: Bacteria > Pseudomonadati > Pseudomonadota > Betaproteobacteria > Burkholderiales > Oxalobacteraceae > Undibacterium > Undibacterium sp. Next base: position 99,955 of record NZ_JAUXQE010000036.1, on the reverse strand, counting down.
ACTCGACTTTGCCTTGCTGCAAAATCGCGATGGTAGATTCATTGCCCCTTCAGCCGAGGCATTTTCATCTGCCCTGACAAATAGCAACTGGAAAGCCAATGGAAATTTTGAAGAAATGCTGACCGATAAGCCAGGCCTGAAAAGCTGGCCCATTACCATGGGTACTTTCATCGTCATGCAGCAACGTGCTAAAGATGCACAGCAAACCACCGCCGCCATGAAATTTTTCACCTGGGCCTTTATGCGTGGTGACCGCTATGTCAACAGCGTTGATTTTGTACGCCTGCCCGACCACCTTCAAGCCAGAATATTCAAGGAAATGACGACAGTCACCGATAAAAAAGGGGAAGTATTGAACTGGAATTTGAACCCCATGTAGGGCAAAAATTTCATCCTTGCACGTGGGATGCAGTCCTGGCCCTGGCTATCAACAAGGCAGCAATACTCAACAGCAAGGCGAAGCTAGTAGTCGCACATAGGGCAAGGCGAAAGAGGAAGGCTTCTTTCGCCAATGTACCATCAGCCATGCTGGACATACCATATGCCAAAGGCAAGCCCAGCAAGAATGCCGTCATGGCCGTGCTGACCAATAAAAAATAACGCCATTGGTCGCTTTCTCGAGGTTCGAGTATGACGATATGTGGCAGCTTCTTTCGCCATTGCAGATAGCAGTAAGCAAGGCCGAACAACCCAAAGAGCGTACTCAGATGCTGCAATAGATGAAAAGCTTTAGTATGAATACCTGCTATTTCAACTGGTTTGCGCAGCACCTCGAAATAGGCAACGGCGAATCCGCTGGCATGCGTGAATGCATCCCAGACTATATGTGTCGCCGCCCCCAGGATCAGTGCCAGTGAAATCCAGAAAATTTGCGGCCCCACCAAAGTCTGGGGCAATGTGGCATGCACCTGCAGTGCCTGTCTTTGCATTTGCGGCAACAAATAGATGAAGTGAGCTTGCGTCAAACGCATAAACATGAAAACGGCCCAGCCCATGGGCAGGCACACCAGCAGCAATCCCGGCCACTGATGGGCCAGCGTAGCCAGGTCAAAAGCAAACACATAGTAGCCAAGATCAGGAGCAATACTCCCTATGATCAAAGCCATGAGATTGAAGCGCTGTGGTGCAAGACGTTGCAAGGGAAGGATGGCGAGCGGATGAGCGAATGTCCAGGGCATGGTGACTGGTTGAGCTTAGTTCTTTTTGCAGGGAATGGCGAAATCGACATGATAATGCTCATCATGTCTGATCCATGCTTTACCCTTCATGAAATTCAAATGTTCTTGCAAATAGGAGCCGCGAGGTGTGGCAAATAATTTTGCCTGATACGGCGGGTCAATAATCACCAATGCCAGGCTTCTGCCCTTTGCTTTTGCTGCCAGATCCAATTGATACAAATGCTCGGCCAAGGCGACAAAATCGATACGATAATCAGCAAAGCGCCCTTGCGCATCAAAGTCAATCTCATAGCCATATTTATTGCTGACAGTACCTGGCAGGGGCTTAGATATACCTTGTACATCTACCACTGGGACCATAAAATCGACCGACAAACCATTTTTGTGGGTACGATGGGGGCGTATGCGCCCCCCTTTTTTCCAGCCTGTTTCGCCATAAACAAAAACTTTATCGCTGGCCGTTAATTCCAGTTGCTGATAAGCGAGAGCAATAATGTCTGCCACTGCAGAATGGACATAAGTTCTGCCCAGGCTCACACCTAGGGCACTATAAGCAGAAAAATTACGGCCCTCAGCGGGCAAGCTAATGCCCCCCTCCAGACGCCCATTGGCTACAGTCCCATAGCATGTACTTTTCGCTTGTGCTGCACAAGACAATGCCGGGACCATACATGCCAGCCAGATAAATGCACACCTTAATATGTTCAAGACAATATCCGCAATCCAAATGGTGTCATGATGTAGGCGATCAATTGAGGTGCTAGTCCTGTCAAAACGGGCTTGATTTCTATATTGCCTTCCACTTTCAATTCCTGCATCAATTGAGAAACCCTGGTCGTATCAGGATGCAACAATTCAAGCTTGAGCAAACTCATACCCTGATCATGCATGCCAGTTGCGGGGTGTGCCACAGTATGCCATTCGATTAAGGCAGGCGCGATGCCTTGCAAGGGCAAGGAACCATCTTCTGGTATTGTGATCAGCCAGTGATTGCCTCCACGGCTCATGGCTTCGATGTTACCTAGATTTTCCTGTGTCTGGCCTATGGCCGCTTGTATATCTGTCGTACGCACCACCCAGTTTGATAGCCGTGGCTGGCTAACTGGCATCAGCGTATCCAGCGCAAACCAGCGTGGTCGCGCTGGCCTGGTGGCATTGGGATTTGGTGCTATCACTTCGAGAAATAATTCAGGGCCAAGGCGCACAAACATATTGTGTGTGCCCATGCGCGCGTGTTCGCCGCCAGCCTGTGGCTCAACCCCCAATACGCGTTTGACATACGCTGCACCTGATATCAGATCAGATGCCGTGATGGTGATGTGATCTATGATGCAAGCAGGCAAATTATCCTCGGCATTGTCCAGAAGAAGTAAGCTGAGCCAGTCTATTTGACTGCATCGGCTTTGGCTGGCGGGGGATTTACGGCTGCCGGAGTAATGGTCACAGGTACTAACGGCACCGCTGGCAAGGCACTGCGCCATGCCTCTGGAGTACAGAGTTCCCATTTTGCATTTGGTACATAAAACAGCGCTGCCTGTTTGCGCGAGAGGAAATGGAAAGACGGTTGCTGTATCGCTTTGACCGAGCCATCAGCAATAAAATACTCGATAGAAAAACGTGGATAAGCCATGACCAGACCACCAACGGCAAAAGAAACATCCTCTGGCTTGATGATCTCTGCCACTTTTTCTTCGCTGGTGCCAGTGGTGACCTCCATCAAACGCAGCCTGGTCTTTTCAAACAGCTCACGCTCAGCCATGGATTCGCGCGCACTGTTCAGTTTGCGTAATATGCCGAAAGGATTTGTGCCGATATCGACCAGTGAACCGATTTGCGACAGCGATGGATTATTGACGACTTCGACAATACTGCGCCAAGTGGATTTGCCGGAGAATTGTAAAGTCACTGCGGACGTATTTTGGCTGGCAGCCAGCAGCCCCTCAATCCAGGCATTGGCATCTTTCGCCCAATGATACTTGATGGCCGAGGCATAGCCACGGCAACTATAAAATGCCAGCGCATCTTGTTTGGAGACTGTGCCGGAGAGTTTATTATCGACAAACACCAGGCCACCAATATCTCCATCCGTCATGGCCACATAGGCAATATTGCGTCCTTGAGCATCTTTCATCTCGAAGCGCTCCATGGCTGACTCTGGAGGTACAGTCGTAATCACATAGCGTGCATCGGATTTTTGGTCAACTGCCAGACTTTTGATCGGGCCAGTGTTCTTGCTGGACTGGTCTATATTGTTAGCGGCGAGCACTGGATAAATAAAGCACAGCGCAAATGCTGGCAGGCAGGCAAGTAAAGGTGATCGCATATGATGAAAAAGATTTATAAAGAAGCAATCTTAACTGAAATTACTTCTTTATAGCACTTTTCATCGGCAAAAGACAAGCTGGGTAAGTGAGAGCTTTAATTGACAATCACTTCAACAACGACCATCAACTCAGGGAAATCATCACGCTGGACCCTGACATGATAAACACCGGGCTGCACGGGTGCCGTATAAGCGCCGAGTATATCAATTGTCCCGGCATTGGCTTCCACCAAAGACCAGGTGGTAGGCTGACGTATGTAATACATGCCAGGCGGATAATTTATCCCCGCAGAAAAGAAATACTGAGCCCCGGCTTTCAAGCTGATGCTTCTGGTTTCGACATTCAGATAAGGTGTAAACACTGGTGATGATGCACTATTTACCGTGATTGTGGCTGTGGCATTCAGTGCCGGAAAATCTTCTCTTTGCACCATAACATGGTATACCCCGGCTTTATCCGGCGCAGTATATTCACCGTTGAGCGTGATACTGCCACCATTGTTTTCCTGAACTGACCATTTCACAGGCTGGCGGATATAACGCACATTTGGCGGGTAATTGGTGGCAGCAGAAAAACTCAATTTACCGTTGACTGCCACTGTTGCCGTCATTGGCATGAGTTCCAGAGTAGGTTTGAAACTCAGATCAGGATTATCCAGCGGCAGCCCGACTGCTGTCGCCTTCGCCAACAAATCCAGCATCTGACTTTGTTGTGCTGCACTCATTTTTGCTTTCAGGCTATCCAGCAATTTATCTTGTGCATCGCCAGCACTCGCATTGGCCGAAGTTGCTGCCTTCAAGGGGGTGCTGTAAAAATCGGTCAGCTTGCTGAGATCGGCATAGACTAGTAAAGCTTGCGTGACATCGGCTTGCGCCTGTTTGATGGTGCTGGCTGTCACCGCTTTTTCTATCGCTGCGGCATCAGGATTAGCGAACACCCCGCTCATATCGCTACGCATCAGGCGCGTCGATAACATGTCGGTCAAAGGTGTCAAATTAACGACACCTGCATTGATGGCAATTGCATGCAGTTTTTTATTGTCTGCCGGATTGTTCACTTGTAATACGCACGGCGGCGCACCACCTGCGATTATCAGGGCATAAGCGCCATCAGAAGCTGTTGTGGTGGTGCCACTACCAGTGCGACATTTGGCATTGACAGGGGCGCCGGATATCGCCATTCCTGTCGCTGCCGTACCGGATAAAGCCAGCCCGGTCGCTGGCGTCACTCCGCCAGAGATTGCACCAGTACCCGTGCCACCACCACACGCCGCCAACAACACTGCAGAAAAGCAAAAGCCCAAACCAAGAGCAGGTTTCAATTGACTCACCTTGCAGAAATTTTGAATTGAAGCCAGTGTAAAACTCAGCTTGCGCCAAGTCTGCTTAAAACTGTATGTAAATTGTCACCAAATTGTATTTCGCATATCTCACGCTAGCGGCGAGTTGGATAGAACAAATCCAATACTTTGCGTCCTATTCCATGGCCGCAGACCGGTAACGATTCACTTCAGATGAAGTCAGCACGCCCGCTTTATTCCCCCAGGCGTTGCGCACATAGCTGAGTACCAGCGCAACTTCATTGTCTGTCAGCGTATGGGCGAATGGTGGCATGCCGTAGGGGCGAGGATTATCTCTGGTGACTGGCGGAAAACCACCAGACAAGACCATGCGTACAGGATTGGAAAGAGCATGACTGAGTACAGCTGGATTTGCCTGAAGTGCCGGATAAATATTTGCCACACCCTCACCCTGTGCCCCATGACAATCCAGGCAATGAGTCTTGTACAAAGCACCGCCTTGCTTCAAGACCGCATCCATACGTTCTGCACCCAGCTCAGTGCCAGCCATGGCCTTGTCCAGTATATCTTTTTCTGCCACTTGCACAGTCGGTATCGCCTGCAGATAAGTCGCCATGGATTTGATGTCCGTATTTGACAAATACTGGGTACTGCCTGCGACTACTTCGGCCATGGGTCCAGAAACTGCAGTGTGCTGATTGACACCGGACTTCAGCAAGACAATCAATTCTTCTGCAGGCCATTTAGCCAGATTCACTTCCTTGCTATTTGTCAGCGCTGGCGCATACCAGCTTGCCAACTCACCGCCAGATAAATCACTGACACCCGCATTGGCACCAAGGCCATTTCGGCTACCGTGACAAGCACTGCAATGGCCCAACCCATTAACCAGATAGGCACCACGATTCCACTCTGCAGACTTGCTCTGATCTACCTGATAGCTGGCAGGACGAAAGTAGGCAGCGCGCCAGAATGCCAGCAAAGCGCGCTTATTGTATGGAAAACGCAGTTCATGTGCCTGATTTGGTTTTTCCACCATGGGCAAGGACATCAGGTAGGCATACATGGCATCCGCATCATCACGCGACACCTGAGTGTAATTGGTGTAAGGAAAAGATGGATAAAGCAAACTGCCATCTTTGGATTTGCCATTGTGCAAGGCTTGCCAGAAATCCTCTGCCGTCCATCTACCGATGCCAGTTTTCACATCAGGTGTGATATTCGGTGTTTTGAAGTTGCCAAAATCGGTTTGCAACAAGCGGCCACCAGCAAAAGCTGCCCCACCCCTTGCCGTGTGACAGCCCATGCAATTTCCAGCCTTGACCAGGTACTCGCCCTTACCGATCTTATCGGCTGCCGACAGTTTTTCGGAAGTGGCAACTACCCTTGTGTCATCCACCAGATAATAACCATAAGCTGCCACGGCAATGACCCCTGTCAACAAGAGCAGTAAAACAGACAATACAATTTTTTTCATAGACTTGTTACAGCTAAGTGATTCTTAAGAAGAGATGCGCTTGATTCCAGGCTATGGTGCCACGCCTCCACACTTAAGCGGCAATTGCGCATACTCGTCCGCCTTCAATACTGGCGTAATGCTATCCGCGGGTATTTTCTGCATCGCCAGCCAACTCGACACAGCAGCAACATCCTGGGGATTAAGCTTGCTGGCAACCTGCTGCATGCAATCAGGCGCGTGGGCTTTGCGGCTACCCGTTTGCCATGCCCCCAGTTGGGCAATCAGGTAATCGCGTGGCAAGCCCAGTAAGCCAGGAATGTAGGGTGCCAGCCCGGTCATGCTCTTTCCATGGCAGGAAGCACAGGCAGGCAAGTTGCGCGCCTTGTCGCCCTGCAGAACCAGTAAGCGGCCCTGTTCCAGCATGCTCGAGCTCGCCTCTGTGGCCAGTGGTGCAGAATAAGGAGGATGTTGATCGGCAAAATAGCCTGCAATTTCTTTCAGATAGGCATCCGACATATGACCCACCAAATAGGCCATTGCGGGATAGGTACGCTTGCCATCTCTGAAATTCAGTAACTGGTTATACAAATAACCTGCTGGCTTGCCAGCAATGCGTGGATAGTAACCGTCACTGCCAGCGCGGCCCTCAGCGCCGTGGCAGGCAGTGCATGCTTTCAACCTTTGCTCCAGGGTATCAGGGATTTTTTGCGCTGTTTGCGCGAACGCCGCCACTGGCAAAACCAATAGCAGGCCGAGCAGCTTGGCGTTCAAGCGAAAAATGAAGTGCATGATGTAAAAAACAAATATTGGCACAAAGACGCTAGCTTAACAGTTTGTCCAATTTTTTATCACTACGAGCAGCAAACTCTGATCCAGATCAAAAATAGATCAAAGTTGAATCAAATATTGTCAACGAGTCCACCCCTTGAAGCTTCAAGCAAAACTGCCCAAAAACCATGCAAAGCCAGCATATCCGTGGCATCTGCCAGTGAGTGTGGGCAGGCCGCGGGCAGGCTCTAGAAATTTTCTGCAAAAGAAAGCAAAGTCTTGCTTGTCAAGAATGCCTAAGCCGAGGATAATTCTGCCCTTTCGTCTCTTTTGAGGCCCAGATTCAGCAAGATGACCTGGCCCGCTTTTACCAGCGGGCTTTTTTATCCGCGCCGCGCCTGCCGTTGATCTGCAAATGATGATCGCCAGCAGCTTTTCGCCCTTGCTTTTGCCAAACACCATTGACAAGCATTTGTTGTCGTATTCGAATTTGTTACATGAAAAATAGCTTAACTGACTCAAACACTGCTCCTACAACAAAAACAGGCTCTACGCTCACCTTAGGTAAGAAACCACCACTCCAACTGAACCGTCAGCCGCTCGGCGTCGCGCGTGCGGCTACGGTGCAAACTGTTCAGATGGTGGTTCCCGTTGTGGACACGACTGAAGACACGCCTACACTGGTAACGACGCCTGTGACTGTGATTACCAAACGTCGCTCCAGATTGCAATCAGCCACGACTGACGGCATGACAGATGCAAGCGAGGATACCGCCGACGTGCCAGCAGCAGATACTGAGAGTGTTGACAGCACTAGCATGCTATTCGCAACCGCCACATCTGAGGAAGGCGCCGAGCCAGTGCCTGATGCTGTAGAAAATTACAACAAACCAGAAACAGCAACCAGCATTGCGGATGCCGAAGTGGCCAAGCCACGTGTCGTCGTCATACGCAAAAGCGGGCCCAAGCTCGCAAAGAAATTATTGCTGGCTGACCAGCCTGCTGCCGCCGCGCCGACTATCATCAAACGCGAAGCCCGCATAGGTTCTGGCAAACTGGCACCACCAGCACCGGTAGTCACACTGAAACCGCTGGCTGCAGCCTCGCCCGGCACCCCCACCGGCTTCGCTGCATCGACTACACCAGTCAGCAGCCGTGCAACTACAGTTACAGCTGCCGTAGCGACTACCTTGAATGCCATCGTATCTGCCTCACCTGCGGCGGCTGCATCCAGCATCAAGGACATAGATACATCCGCCTATGTCTTGCCCGCCATGCGCGAGCCAGCCAAGCGTGGCCGCAAGTCTTCTGAGTTTCATTTTGAAAATGATGAAATCCAGGCTTTGAATGCGGCTGAATCGGCAGAGATGAAGCGTGCTGCACGTGTCAAGGCCAAGAAGCCAACACCCGGCAATGCAGCCAGCCAGGAAGCACAGCTGGAGCAATATCGCAAGCAATTGACGAAGCTGATCAATCTGGGCAAGGACCGCAGTTACCTGACCCACGCAGAAATCAATGATCACCTGCCTGATGATGTTGCTGACGCTGAAATGATACAAGGCGTGATCAGTACTCTCAATGACATGGGTATTGCCGTCTATGACGCTGCACCTGATGCCGCCATGATGCTGTTGACCGACAACGTCGCCAACAACGTCACAGAAGATGAAGCAGAAGCCGCTGCGGCTGCCGCACTGGCGACGGTAGACTCTGACTTTGGCCGCACCACAGACCCGGTACGCATGTATATGCGTGAAATGGGTGGAGTGGAACTGCTGACACGTACCGGCGAAATTGAAATCGCCAAACGTATAGAAGATGGCTTGAAAGATATGGTGCAAGCCATTTCCGCCTGCCCAGGTACGATACAAGAAATTCTGGTGATAGCCGACAAGATTTCCAAAGATGAAATACGTGTCGATGACATTATCGATGGCTTGCTGGACCCGGATGCGGCAGACGCTCCTGCGCTAGTACTGAGCGAAAATGATGACCTCGACGATCTGGATGACGACGATGATGCAGTAGCCGAAAATGCCAGCGGCATTAGTGACGAGCAATTGCAGCACATGAAAAATGTGGTCTTGCAAAAATTTTCGATTGTCGCCATGCGTTTTGAACAAATGCAGGCTGCCCGCGCCACGGATGGTTATAAGTCTCCAGCTTACCAGCAGGCACAGGTTGCCATCACGCGCGAGCTGCAAGGCATGCGTTTTAGCGTCAAGACGGCAGAAAAACTGTGCGACAGTCTGCGTAAGCAAATGAAGACCATGCGTCAGACTGAAAAGCAGATGCTGGAATTGATGGTCAATAAATGCGGCATGCCACGAGCGTATTTTGTCGAGCACTTCCGTCAGAATGCGACCAACCCTGAATGGCTGAACAAGGAGATCAATGGCACCTCCAGCTACGCCGCCATCCTGGGCAGGAATATTCATGCTGCCCGCGAATTGCAACAAAAACTGATTGATCTGGAAATCAACGTCCGCTTGCCTTTGCATGATCTGCGCGAAATCAACAAGCAGATGGTAGCTGGTGAAAAACGTTCCAGCGAAGCCAAGGCAGCCATGACCGAAGCCAACTTGCGCCTTGTCATTTCCATCGCCAAGAAATATGTCAACCGTGGCCTGCAATTCCTGGATTTGATCCAGGAAGGCAATATTGGTTTGCTCAAGGCCGTGGACAAATTTGAATACCGTCGTGGTTATAAATTCTCCACTTATGCAACCTGGTGGATCAGGCAGGCAATTGCCCGTGCGATTGCCGACCAGGCACGTACGATACGCGTACCGGTGCACATGATAGAAACCATCAACAAGATGAACCGCGTACGCCGTCAGCTCTTGCAAACCACGGGCCTGGAACCTGAACCGGCAGCGATCGCCGAGAAGATGGGCCTGCCAGAAGTTAAAGTTCGTGAAATCCTGAAGATCGCCAAGGAACCCGTTTCCCTTGATGTGCCTATTGGCGATGATGGTGATTCACAACTGGGTGATTTCATTGAAGACAGCATGACTTTGTCGCCAATGGCTGCAGCGATGCAGGCTTCAGTCCAAGAGAAACTGAAAGAAGCCCTGGATTCTTTGAGCCCACGCGAAGCCAAGGTCTTGCGCATGCGCTTTGGCCTCGATACCAGCACAGAATTCACGCTGGAAGAAGTGGGCAAACAATTTGAAGTTACGCGCGAACGCATACGTCAGATTGAATCCAAGGCTATGAAAAAATTGCGCCACCCTGCCCGTGCAGACCATTTGAAGAGCCTGATGGAAAGCAACTAAGTCAGGCCGGGTGTCAAATAAGAAGCACTGCTTCCGCGAGGTTGCAGTGCTTTTTTAATGAATTAACTGAGCAAAAAAGACAGGGCAAACTGCACTTGCTCAAGCCGTGATTGCGTACTACCCTCGACCAGCAAGAAAGGTATCTCCCTTTCATCCAGCACATTCAATACCTCTTCATGCACGCGGTCGCGCACATAGGCAGACTCGCGCTGCAAGCCATCGGCCTGCCACGGGAAATCTGGTGCGGTAACCAGGCAAAAATCATATTGATGGGAGAGTTCCAGTTCGGCCAGCTCGGCATCTGGCTCACCAAAATAATGACGGCTATAGATAGCTGTCATGATGGGGCCAGTGTCACAAAACAGCCATTGCTTCGCCTGGCTCGATAGCTCTGCTTCGCGCTGCACCTGCGTCCTGGCAATCAGGATTTGCTCTTCCTGCCTTGGCACCCGCTGATGTTGCTCGACAAATTCACGCAGATACTCTGGCACCCACACAGTTTGATAATGTGCCGCTAAAGCCTCGGCCAATATGGATTTACCAGAAGACTCAGCTCCCAGTATGACGATACGATTTACTGAGGACATGTTTTACTCCAGGCGCGCAAGCCCATGATAGCCATGAGGATGAAAATAGCGTACAACAGGGCTGTCAACATCAAGCCCTTGTAAACATACAGGCCAACATACAGGACATCAACGATAATCCAGACATGCCAGTTTTCCAGTTTTTTGCGGCTAAGCAAAACCTGGCCCAGCAAACTGCCTGCCGTCAGGAAGCCATCTGCATACGGCACATCTGTATCGGTAAAAGTCTTTAGAAACCAGGCCAGCAAGACAAAAACCAGCAGGGTCGCCCCTACAGACGCTAGCCTGCTTTGTGCATTCAAGCGCGTGACCTTGAGGCGCTCATGTGCATCGTTACCACGCAACCAGTTCATCCAGCCCCAGATAGATACCAGGATGAAGACAAACTGCAAACCCATGTCCCCATATAACCTGGCGTCAAAAAAAACCCCCGCATACAAACCGGATGACAGGATAGAAAACAGCCAGGCCCAGTGTAACTGTCGTATATTCAAGGCGACCGTGATGACGGATAAAACAAAAGACATCAGCTCCAGCCATGTGGTGCTAAAACCGAGTAAGGGGATAGGATCATTCATCGTGCATAAGATAATTGGCGTGCCCGCATTATCAACGATAGCACCCCTTGCTTCATAGCATATTGCGCGACATAGTGCAGTGCTAAACTGTCAAATGCTGTTTTAACCTACTCCACTCTTGATATTTCGATTGTGACAAGCAAGGCTTATCCGCTATATTGCTAGAAATCAAACAATTTACAGAAAATCAGCTTCATGAAAAAACACTCAGGATTCACGCTATTGGAAATGATGGCCGTCGTAGTGATTATTGCAATTTTATCATCTATAGCCATTCCCACCTTTCTGCTCAAAATCATCCGGGAACAGTTGGAAACCGGGATACGCTTTGCAGATATTGCACAAAAACCAGTTGCGGCTGCCTGGCTGGCAGAGCAGAAATTCCCGGCTGACAACCTCGCAGCCGGCCTGCCAGTCGCCGATAAAATTGTCAGCAATCTCGTCAGCTCAGTATCTGTGCAAAATGGTGTGGTAAATATTACATTTGGGAATAGTGCAAATGGTGCGCTCAAGGGCAAGGTCATCAGTTTGCGTCCTGCTGTTGTTGAGGATGCTCCCATGGTTCCTGTTGCCTGGATTTGCTCCAATGGGCCAGTACCCAATAAGATGACCGTCAAGGGCATAGACAGCACGACAGTGGCGGCAGCCAATCTGCCGTCTTACTGTCGTTCTAAAACCGATGGGAAAAAGTAAGCTGCTCTTGGCCCGTTTTAACTCTGAACATGCAATACAAGGAAGGGCACTGCAAGAATGAAGTGCCCTTCCTTATTTCAGAATTTATGTTCGAACATGACACGTGCTGTCACTGTAGTTGGCGTGATATTGGTTTGAACTGAACCACTAGTGCCGGTATAGCTGCTGGCACTGATATTGTCCTGATGCAGAAGATTACCCAGCGATACCCGCAAATTGGTCTTGGGATCAAATTTCCACAAGGCGTAGACATCCAGCACGCGCTTGGGAACAGAATAAGAACTCTGTACTGCAGAAATATTGACAGGGCCACCACTCTGGAAACTGGCATTACCACCTACAGTTAGTGGTATTTTATCCATTTTGTAATCTATACCCAGATTGGCACTGATCGGCGTCTGTGAATCCAGGCGGTTATTCGGTCCAGGCACGCTACTCAGACTGGACCAGTTGAAAGAGAGATTCGCCCTGAAGTCAATTGCCGGCGCCCCTTCCATCATGGCGCGCAAAGGAAATTTGGCTTCCAATTCTATACCCCTGGTCGTTGCCTGACCATCATTGGCTGGCATGCTGACAAAAACTTCTTTAGTGCCATCCATTTCCTTCACCAGAATTGTGCGCGTGATATCTTCAATCTTGCGCAAGAACACACTTGCACTCAACATGCCGCCACCAGGCAGATAATGCTCGTAGGCCACATCCAGCCCCCAGGCCAACTCTGGCTTGAGATTAGGATTACCCTGAGTATCTGGGTTGCTGGCGCTATTGTCGTTTGAATAGAAACGACGCGGTATCAAACGGCTCGCATCAGGTGCTTTATAGGTGCGGGTAATACCTAAGCGGACTTGGTCATTTTTACTGTTTGGCAGCTTATACAAAGTCTGCAATATCGGACTCCACACACTGGACTTATTATGTATGCTATACGGAGTATTGTCGGAATTCAGACCGGACGATTTGAAACTACCGCTGCTACGCGTATCAATACCCTCCCAGCGCAAACCACCATAGATAGACCATTGCTTGGTTACATTCCACTCATCCTGAGCAAACAATGCCAGACGAGTTACGTCAGCATTAAAGTTTTCGTCAAGAGGTTTCGCTTTTAGGCCTTCCAGGGCATTGGCAGCGAAACTAACATTATCTTTTTGCGTGCGAGTCTCACTGCGTTTGCTGTACGCTCCATCCCAGCCAAAGACAAATGAGTGATCCTGAACAAATGGCGCACTGTATTTGCCACTCATGGTGAGCCCTTTGTCAGTCGCACCGGAAATGCTCTGGCGATCCAGTATTTGGGCATTATTCTGGTTATAGCCTGCAAATCCAACATCCGAATTACGCTTGTTATAATTCACACCCAATTTGAGATCCAGCTTGGCGCTGTCGGCCAGCTTGCGTATCCAGTTCAAATTGCTGCGCAACATGGAAAAGTCAGAGTGTATTTTTTGAAAATCACTCGCATAAATTGGTCTCAATCGATCCTTGAGATCGTCTGGCACTGCACCAAACTCAGGCGTCCTGACATTGCTGGAATAACCATCAAAACGGCTAGCATTGACAAAACTTTGCGTTGTCAGCGTATCACCATTTTCAAAATTCCAATTTATCCTCGGTGAAAACCCCACGTTGCTGAAAGTACCCCAGCCCAGGTTATAAGTGTGGGTGTTGACCAGTGAATTACCATTAGCATCCATACGAACTTCATCAGAATACGAAGGCCGTTCATATTTCCCATGATTCAGATTACCGGAGATAGAGTAAGACATGCGACCAGCCTTATCAGATACCTGGTAATTAATATTCTCGCCAAACTTGCCACCATCTTCAAACAAGCCAAGCTTGAGTTCTTTCTGCGCTGTTTGCACTGATTTTTTCAAAACAATATTGATGGTACCAGCGATCGATTGGGTGCTCAGTTCTGCAGTCGCTGCGCGTATGACTTCGATGCGCTCTATCAAGTCAGGGGAAAGCGAATCGAGTGAAAAGCCCGGCGGGCTAGGTTCGCCATTGAGCATGACCTGAGTATAGCCAGCGCCCAAGCCACGCATGCGGATATCACCACCACGACCCTGTACGCCACCAATAGTCACGCCAGGCAGGCGCTTGAGTACTTCACTGACCGTGGTATCACCATAGCGGACGATGTCCTCTTGGGTGACCACGATCTTGGTCGCGGTGTCCTGGCGACGCTCGTCATAGTTGCGTGTGCCTTGTACTTCCACTTTTTGCATCTTGGGTTCTGCTGCTTTTGCATCGGTTTTTTCAGCCAGTTCAGCTTTGGGTGGCGTTGCAGTTTGTGCAAAGGAAGATTGGCTGAAAGCCGCCATAATGGCCAGAGATAAAATAGTCGGGCGCAAAGAAAAGCTGTTTACTTGCATATAGATATTATTGTGGCAATAGATGTGGAGAATGAAGCTGAGACCATACCACATCAAGCCAAGTTCAATATCGCAACAATTCGTTACTTACTCCTGTACATCATTGCAACTGACTATGACCATATCATTCTTGAAACATTCATAAAAAGAATTACAATAAACTTGTCAACGCAAATACCATCTCGCGCATTTAGAGTTGTGTAGTACAACAGGAGTACATCATGCGTATCAACATCATCGCACTTGCGACAGTCGTGGCAGGCATGTTCAGTTTGTCTGGCTGCATAGTCGCACCAGCTCATGGGCATGGCTATGGACATAGGCACGGATATGGATCAGGGGTGTATGTCAGCCCACCACCCATCATTATTCACCGTGGTCACAGTGGTTCGCGCTGGGGCGGCAGGCATTGGCGTCGCTGGTAGGAAGCAGCAATATTGAATGAGACTGCTGCAATTACTTGCATATGATTGCTAGAACTCATTCAAACAGTGGGGCTATAGCAATAGGGGGAAGTTGCACCAGCACTTGACTTTTTTCTGTCACATCTGCAAAGCGCAGGCTTGCGGTCTTATAAGCCTTGTTGCTCTCATCAGGAAAAGCACTATTCTCTTGCAAAGCCAGCGCATGCATTTGCATGTCTGCTCCCCTGAATTTTATCCCCGACTGCAACAGATTTTTTGCATAAGAAAATCTGACCCCTACGCAGGATTTAGCATCTGCTTTGATGTCACCTACACTTTTCAAATACGTCAATGCCTGCTCACATGCCAGGCGCAAATCGGAAACTTCATACACACCGTCGGCCCTGGCCACTATCGATATCCTGCTTTGGAAATTGAGTTGTCCTGATGCCTGGTTCAAGACCAACTCTGCATTTTCATCATAAGCTGATTTCAGCAAAGGAAAACTGGCACGGCCAAGCGCATCCAAAGGCAGGTTAAGGCGCATGCTCTTGCTGACAAGATTTAATTGCAAATTGTCCGGCAAAGGGATGGTTGCCTTATTGAAAACCTGAAAATGACTTTGAATGAGATGTTTTGACTTGCCGTACTTCTCAAACTGTATCATCAGGCGATACGCATTCCGGTAGCTTATCCATTCAGCATCCGCCTGGCTTTCAGATACCTGTGCCGCCGCTTGCTTCGTGCCAGGCGTTGCGCTATTGGTTTGCGCAAAGGCCTGCATGGAAACAAACTGCATCAGGACAAAAATGGAGGCGTACTTAATGATCATGCTTTTATAAAATTAAAATCGATATGCCAAACCGGAATACACCGTGACATAATTTCGCTTACCCAACCACAAGCTATCCTTGTCAATATCAAACTGGTGTGTTGCCGTCACATGCGAAGTAACTATCCAGGACGAACTCAAGTCCCAGTTCCAGTTCAAACCCAGATAAATATTTCTGACATTGGCATTCTTGTTGAATACGGGTTTAGTCGATTTCCAGGTAAATCCCTCACTACCTGAACCTGTCATAATATTTCCTGGCCCAGCAACTGATACATGGGAGCCATCAGCCAGGTTTGGGTCAAATCGCGAGTTGGCAGAATCGAAATAGCGCCTGCTCCACGTTACACCGGATGACAACACGAGCCCATGATGGGAAGCCAGTTTGTAATAACTCCGTCCTTCTATATTCAGGTAAGTGGTTTTTTTTCCTGCCCCTGTCCCGAGCAACAATTTGGTACCTACCCTCAGGTTAGTCAGTGGACGGAAGTTAAAAAAACCGCCAAGCTGAAAACTGCCATCCACATCGCCATAGCCTGCCAGTTTGCGTGCAGCTGATGCACTGCATCCCCGTTGATAAGAAAGCAGAGGGCCAACTTCATAGTCACTGGATGGACTCAAATGCATGCCAAGATTGGTATTACGTAAAAAAACACCATTGCTCCATTGCATTTGCACATTAGGCATGATCCGTGTAGTTTGCTCGCCGCCTACCTCACAACTTGGTTCAGAGAGCACACCGAGGCCGACATACATATCGGAACTACCGTCCGGCATGATGCTTGATGCCGGGGTCTGGGCACAGGCAAGACGGGCGACACAAAAAAGGGATGCGAAGAGAATAGATTTCATGCTGATCAATTGTAGTCGTGTATATACCCAGCCTATCGCCGATATCATCAAAAAAGCGAACCGGCGCCACAGGTACAAAGGCGTGAGAAATCCGCATCATAGACAGCTCTTTCTATTTTCGCAACGTCAATAATCATGCTCAAGGCTCTTTCGTATTGCCTGAAATCACATCTACATACAGGCGCACATAATTTTTCGCCATCATTTCGGCAGTGAATATCGTTTGGCAACGTTTTTGCGCAAAATTGCCCATCTGCGCTGCCAATCCCGGCTTATCCCATAAACGGTTCATGGCGGCACGCAAGGCAAATACGTCTTCTGGTGGCACCACCAGACCAGTCTCATCGGCAATATTGACATAAGTGCTGCCTATCTCTATCTCGCTGGAGATCATGGGTTTGGCATACATCGCTGCTTCCAATAGCGAAATACCAAAAGCCTCTGAACGCAAATGCGATGGAAACACTACACCATAACAAAGACTAAGCAAGGCTACTTTATCCGCTTCTGGCAGAGCTCCCAGAAAATGGACATTCCCCATTTCCAAGTCACTTGCTTGTTGCTTCAGGGCGGCCGCTTCAGGTCCGTCGCCCACGATGACAACCGACATATCAGTATCTGCCACAGCTTCCAGCAAAATATGCAAACCTTTGTAATAACGCAACACACCCACAAACAAAAAGAATCGCCCGGTGAAACGCTCGCGCCATTTTGCCAGCAACTCGCTAGCTGGCTGAGGATAAATATCCTTGTCCAGACCATAGGTGACCGCTTCAGTTTTATCGGGAAATTGATTCAGGAGCGGGCTACCGGGCAAGTAATTGGGCGTAGTCACCACGATCCTTTCCACATCATTCAAAAACCAGTGGCGCAGCGGCTGATACACTTTGTCCAGAAATTTTTTCCGCACGATGTCTGAATGATAGGTCACGATTTTGGTTTCCTGATAACACAAAAATGCACAAGCAGCGACGAAGACAATACGAAGAGTACGACCAGGAGTTGCAAGGCTTTGGGACGGTTTTGCGTAAGTCCTAATGTACTAAGAATGATAGAGAGCGCGAGACAGCAAGTCTTCCCCAACTTGTCTGGCAAATGTCATCAATTTGTAAGTCTGGGACTTAGGGCGCTTGCAGCGGCAAGGAAATGATGAATCTGGCACCACCAAATTGCCCTTCTTGCACGACAATTTGCCCGCCATGTGCCGCAATTGCTTTTCTGGTAATCGCCAGGCCCAGGCCAAAACCCCCTGTGTTGCGATCGCGGCTACGGTCCAACCTGTAAAAAGCCTCAAAGATGCGCTCTCTCTCGGCTGCGGGTATCCCTGGGCCATCATCTTCCAGCACAATTTCCACCGTACTGTCTGTTCTTTTTGCGACCAGCCAGATACGGCCACTGGTGTACTTGGCAGCATTGCGCAAAAGATTGCTGACAGCCCGCATCAGCAAGCGCTGGTCTGCCCGCAAGCTGCCAAGATCGGTTGCCAAATCCATCACCAGTTGATGCTCGGCCAGCACATGCTGCAAGCCCGCCACGCAATTCTTAAGGCTGTCGCTCAATTCAATTTCACTGCAGTTGTGCTTGGCGTCATGATCCAGCTGATCCAGCTTACCCAAATCCAGCAATTCACTGACCAGCGCATTCAGTTCAGCGACATCCGCTTCCATGGCTTGCATGCGCGGTTCAAGTTGCGGATTTTTTGCTGCATTTCTCAATAGTTCCAAAGCAAACTCCAGCCTGGCGATGGGCGTGCGCAACTCATGCGATACCGAATGCAAAAGATTTTTTTGCGCCTCCAGCAAAGCTTCTATGCGCGTCGCCATCTGGTTCATGCGCTGCGCCAGTGGGTAGATGCTGTCGCGCTCACTGGTCTGTGCCCTGACTTTCAAATGACCGGCACCAAATTCATCGGCAACTTTTTCCAGGGCCTGCAAACCGCGCCAGTGCGTGCTGGACCAGATCGCAATCGGGATCAGCAGGCACAATGCAACGATGATGTAGCGCAGCGCTTCGGTTTTTAATACGGGGGCGACATTGATGGGTAATTCCTGGGCGTGGATGACTTCTTCATCACTGCCGATATATCGTTCGCCCTTCAAATCGACACGACGGTAAAAAGACTTGCCTGCGACATCTATGACGACTTCACCGCGCATGAGTTGCGCCTGTTTTGCTGCCACCACTTTGGCTTGCGCAGACTGCAGGGGTATCAGTTCCAGTCTCGCGTGGGTGATTTCTCTGATCTTGTTGAGGCGAGTCAGCCATTCATCAGGCCCGGCCTGATCGACATATTCCGTCAATAATAAAATTTGTCCTGATGCCTGTTGCTGCGCAACTTCTTCCAGTGGGTCACCAAAAAACAGTGTGATGGAAGCGTAAATCGCCAGCGTGGCAACGCTAATGGACAGCATCACCAAGGCAAAAAAACGCAGGAACAGGCGATTCATTTGCTAGTCCCAGGCAGACGGGCTGAACAGATAGCCCTCTCCCCAGACTGTCTTGATTTTATCGGCATGCGAGTCATCAAATTTGCGCCGCAAGCGGGATATTTTATTGTCGATGCTGCGGTCTAACCCATCAAATTCTATGCCGCGCATCTGTATCAGAATATCATTGCGCGACAAGACCTTCCCTGCTGCATCAGCCAGTACCAGCAGCAATTTGTATTCTGCACTATTCAAAGCAACCGGTTCATCGCGCCAGAACACGGTGCGGTCACCACGGCACAGGCGAAAAGCGCCAAATATCAGATCAGCATTTTCATCAACAGGCTCGTCCTTGACGCGCCTCAGCAAAGCGCGCAAACGCGCCAGCAATATCCTGGGCTGGACAGGTTTGTTGACATAATCATCAGCACCTTGTTCGAGACCAGAGACTTCATCAAAGGCATCTTCACGTGCAGTCAAAATCAAAATCGGCACGGCGCTGATGGCCCGCAACTGGCGACAAACCACCATGCCATCCATGCCTGGCAACATCAGATCCAGCACCACAATATCTGGCGAAGTTTGCTGAAAATGGCTCAGTGCCACATCGCCACGGCTGACGATATCTATCGTAAATTCATATTCACTCAGGTATTCGGCGACCAGTGCTGCGAGTTTTGCATCATCTTCCACCAGCATTACACGAAACATACTTCCTCCTTTTTGCCCGCATTGTAGTCGAACAGGCCGCGATTTTACGCAAAAAACCCGCTCTGCTTGCGTGACTTACAATTTTCAGACAATTTCCCGGCAAGCCAGCCTCATCTGTCACGACCTACAAATTTGAGACAAATACTCTACATTTTGAGAACGTTTTCCTTTTCTGACGGCGCTATTCTCTGTCCCTATCAAGCCCTTATTAACTGATGACATCTTAAACTTGCAAGATCGCTATCTTACTAGTTTAAGCCATGTCGCATCTTTAGGTTTTTCCCATGAATTTGCCCAGACATCTATTTTTTGCAACTTTTGCAACCATTGCTGCCACTGTGCTGAGTGCCTGCGGAGGCAGCAGTGATTATATTCCCCAGCCCTTGCCTGCGCAGGTCAACATAGACTTCAGCACAGAACCGGCGGGCTGGATTTTTGGCACATCTGACTTTACCAGCCAGACCAAGCCGACCGATATAGTCACGGAATACCGCAACCTGCCACTGCCATTTAGCGGCAAAGGTTTATACACTTATGGCACCAACCGCAGCGATGATTTATTTATCTATATCAAGAAAAAGTACGCGGGCTTCGCCCCCAATACCGAATATGCGTTGAGCTTTCAAACCACTGTAGTCAGCAATGTCGCTACTGGTTGCTATGGTGTGGGTGGTTCGCCTGGTGAAAGTGTCTGGCTATTCGGCGGAGTCTCCCCCACGGAACCATTGACGATACAAAAGGGAGATGACTTTATCATGAACATAGACCGGGGCAACCAGGCTGGGCCGGGCAAGTATGCCACGGTGCTAGGCACCATAGGCAATGCCAGCACAGATTGTGGCAAAGCGCCCTATATGGAGAAAAAACTCAGCAATCAAACTCCTTTGAAAGTCAGGACCGAGGCAGATGGCAGCCTGTGGCTCTTGTTTGGCTTGGATTCCGGATTTGAATCAAGCAGCCACATCTATTACAAAAGCATCACAGTGAATGCCGTACCTGTCGTCAAATAAGTGAATGCCGTGCCGTTTGCCTGTACGCCAGGCACGCGGCACAGTAAAATTCTCTATTGTGAAAACAATAGATGAACCACCATGTCAGCAGTTACACCTCCCACAGCAGATCAATCCGGCATTGCCGCCCAGATACAGACCAGCGCCCTGGAGGCAGGCATAGCTCAGCGCCTGGCACAACGGGACCAGGCAGTAGGGCCAGCATATCTTAAAGCAAAAAAAATTTTTGGCCACAAACTGTCCATGCGCAATGCCACCGTAGCAGATGCAAGTTACATCGTCGCCTTGCGTACTGATGAACAAAAATCCAGGTTTATTTCCAGTACCTCAGTCGACGTACAGCCACAAGTGCAATGGCTGGAAAAATATGCCCGCGATGACAAGCAAATCTACTTCATCATCCAGAATATGGAGGGAGAGAATATAGGTACTGTGCGCCTGTATGATCAGCAAGCTAACTCATTTTGTTGGGGCTCGTGGATCATACAAGCTGGCGCAGCCAGCAGCAGCTCAATAGAGTCCGCTTTGATGGTTTACCACTATGCGCTGGCTTTGGGCTTCCAGCGAGCGCATTTTGATGTTAGAAAAGCCAACGAATCCGTCTGGAAATTCCATGAACGCTTTGGTGCAAAAAAAACCGGTGAAACGGCAGAAGACTTGCATTACAGCATCGCAGCAAATGACATCCTCAACTCCCTGAGCAGGTATGCAAAATTCCTGCCGAGGGGGATACAAATTCAGTTCTGAATCAGCCGTGCTGGCGCGTCAGCTTATCAGCCATCCTTGTTGATACGGCTAATCAGTGTCGCCAGAACCTGTTCAGCCTGGTCATTGGCAACCTGGCAAGTACCCGCATTTTCATGACCACCGCCGCCAAACTCCAGCATCATTGGGCCAATATTGGTTTTCGAACTACGGTTCAAAATCGACTTGCCAGTGGCAAACACGGTATTCTGATTTTTCAAACCCCAAAGCACGTGGATGGAAATATTGGTCTCGGGGAATAGTGCATAGATCAGGAAGCGGTTACCGGCAAAAATGGTTTCCTCTTTGCGCAGATCAAGCACCACCAGGTTTTTATGCACGGTCGCACAGCGAAGTATCTGCTCCTTGCACTTATCTTCATGCTCAAAGTACAGGTCCACCCTTTCCTTCACATCGGGGTTTTGCATTATTTCTGTGATGCTCTGCGTCTTGCACAGGTCTATCAATTCCATCATCAGATTGTAATTTGATATCCTGAAATCGCGGAAACGCCCCAGGCCGGTACGCGCATCCATCAGGAAGTTCAGCAAATCCCAGTCTTGCGGATGCAAGACTTCCTGGCGATTGAATTGCGCAGAATCACCCTTATCGACCGCTGCCATCATGCTGTCCCAGGACGCCGGGAAAACTTTCAGTCCACCATAATAGTCATACACCACCCGCGCGGCTGACGGTGCGTCTGGCATGATGACATGGTTTTTTCTGGTCCCACCATCAGCATTACGCAAGGTTTCTGACAAGTGATGGTCAAACGCCATATGTAGGCCATCTACATATGGCAAATTAGTGCTGATATCATTTTCAGTGACAACAATCTTGCCATCCTGCATATCTTTTGGATGCACAAAGAGTATGTCATCAATCAAATTCAGGTGCTTGAGCAAGACTGCACAAACCAGCCCGTCAAAGTCACTACGTGTAATCAAACGGAATTTCTTGGCATTGTCAGACATGAATACTCCCCCAGTTTAGTGGTTTATTCCTGATACAACAAAACTCGCTTCGTAAAGGCTGGTAGCTTTTGTTTAATGTAATCACTTTCCCTGCGCTTGTCCATAAAGTAAGTGAATATGGAACAAGTCGTACCAATCACAAAGGGGCGCGCCCCTTTGTTGCACCTGAAAACTAGCGCCTGCTGACCGTGTTGTCATTGCCAGAAGTCTGCACTTGCGGCTCTTGGCCATTCAGCGCCTGCGCCCATTTGACCTGATTATCATTACCTACCACTTGCACCTTTCCGAGTTGTGCCACTGTGATCTGGTTATCGTTACCATTCACCTTCACTTGCGGGCAAGTTCCACTCAGGTTAATCTGATTGCCATTGCCCTGTATGTACACAGGCTGGCCATTGCACTGCGTGCTTTTGCTCATGTCGTTACCATTCATCCGCAGGCCGTCTGCAGACGCAGCCTGCTTGCCGCTTACAGCGCCCACGCTGACACCTGGGGCTTTGACGTTGATATTCGTATTGGCCCCAGTATTCTGGTTCGTGTTCACGCTAATACCTGGCATGTTGATCGATACATCACCTGCATAGGCGCTTGCGCTTGCAAACATCAAGACTGCCAATAAATACTTTTGAATCTTCATTATTCTGCCTTTATTCATTTTAAGAAATTGATCAACCAATTTATATATCTCATGAAGATGTGTCTCAAAACAACTTCATCAAAGCAAATGTGATGCATTGCTCGACAGTATTTGAGAAAACAATTGGGCTCCACCCATGAAGCAACAGTTGCTGAGCTTACAAGGGTGGGACAAGGCAGAATGCTATCATAGTGCCGATAGCGACCCTGAAAATGGAAAATGCCAGCTTGCGCAAAGCAGAGAATCTGAGTGCTGTGCGTCCTGCGTTCTGAGCATGCTGCCTGGTAGCCCAGTTGCTAGGCGACCAAGAACTTGACAAGCCTCTTGCTGCGATGTCACTCGGGTAAGTGTCCTCTGGCTGCTTTCAACTATTGATTGCGGCTTGGTTCATGGCCATCATATCGCGGTAAATTTGCATCCAGATCATCCCAGCTTGCTCTGGATGAGACAAAGTTATGAGAAATTGGCCTTTCAATTATCGGAGAGTCCAGGATACCCAACCTTAAGCGCAATTTTTCAGGAGCATGTTCATTGCTGCTAAAAATGGGGGAAGCACATACTTTGCAAAAATGTCGCTTTTTACCCGGCGCTGTTTCGTAATGATGAATGGATTCCTGCCCGGTTTTTATCAGCATATCGCTGGTGCTGACAAAACCATTGGTCGCATATGCGGTTCCGCTACTTTTCCTGCACTTTGAACAGTGACAATGAATAATAGCGTCTATCGTGCAGTGTACTTCCAATGTCACTGCGCCACAAAGACAACTACCTTGGTACATAGATCTCCTTAACGCTAAGTTGATTGCGGTGGACCACATAGCCCGTCCAATTGTGGGCTATGGGTACAAAAAAAAATTTTGGTGTCGTGCTTAAAATTTGAGCGCAATTTCCGCATTTAAATGCCTTCAACGACTTTGCAATTTGCTTTTCGTCTAAGGTGGGCCTCGAATCGCGCTTCAGTTTTTTAAGTCGGACAGACTGCTAGAAGGATAAATAGTATCAAAGAACACCGTACCTAGTTACACACACCAACATTTATTCCCACAGTTGACATCAGTTTTTTACATTCAAGGCGGCACGGATAGAAGGAACCCCTCAAGTATTTCGTTTCCTGCAAACTCTAACAACATTGAATTTACTTCATCATACGCTTGTCAGAGTTATATCCTTCTTACTGTCCCCTGCATATTCAAACAACACAATAAAAATGCTTTTCCATTTTCGGTTAGGCTGAGAATCCGTCTAATAGCTGTTGTATCCGGCTCAGCTCATAAGGCTTGGGTAACATATGGCAAGGAAAATTGACGTAAGAATGAATATGAGCACCATGACCTGATGAAATGATGATGTGCATGTCTGGTGCCTCGAGTATCGCTTGTTTCCCAAGAGCGATGCCGGACATGTTAGGTAAATTGATATCTGTTAGCAGCACTTGGTATCGTTGCTGCTGAAGCAACTCCAAGGCCTGCTCCCCACTCGCTGCTGCGGTGGGGATGTGCCCTATCATCGCCAGCATGTCGCAAAGCATTTCCAACAAATCCTGATTATCTTCAACAACCAGAATGCGCAAGCCAGTACACCTTTTATCTGCAGCGTCATTGGCGATGGCAGTGTGGAGTGCAGTAGCGGGAAACGGATTTAGCATAAATACCTATCTGGACAAAAAATTGTCCTCACCTGTAGAGCATGGCAAGATCACAAGTGGGACAAGACCAAGCTGAATTAGTATTCGCCCCATTCGCCCCGCCTGACTAAGTCCCGTGCTGAACGAACATGATAGATTAAGAAAAATAATCGACCAAATCTGTACGGTAGGTCACATGCGGTGTTACCAGTGGAGATATTCCATGCTGGAAGCATAGATTGCTCTGCACGAAATATGGAGACAATTTCAACTTGAACAAGGCCAGGTCAACGTGAAATTCCTGGTAAATTGAATATCAGTGCGTGGTAAGATTTTTCCTACAAATCAAGTCGCAGTTATCCTGCATTCTACATCTGGAAATGTCACTATCATGGCAGGGCTATCGCGGCGTAGCTCTGACAAGTCATCTGTACTTCCTGCGCCGTTGTGGTCGAGAAAGTAAACAATAAGACTATTTTCAGAGGAGTCATCATGAGTGATTTTTTCAGTTTTCATTTTTCAACAAGAAATATAAACCTTGCTGCACGCCACGAACAGAGGATTACTCCCAGCATTACGGCAACGGACATGAGTCGTACACAGGAACCCAAAAATTTGACCCCCGCAAAGCAAAACATCCATTTGAAAAAAATGGAAGAGCGCAGTCGGCATTTGCGAACCATGTATTTCTCGAGTTAAATTGAACAGCTTGCGCGCTGACCTCACTCCGCCCAGCATTTGAGACTCGGAAGATTCTGTACCTGCCTGCTCCAGTCGAGATGAATGTGCTCTAGCGCACAGATTTGTTCAGTATCAGACTCCACTATCATGGCATGCGTCTGGCTTTATTGACGTAACTCCCCATATCGGCATATCGCCGTAGACCTTCAATTGACAGGCATGGGATACACACGAGGCCTACCATGATGCACGAATTTTTGATCGCCCATCGCGCAGAGCTTGAGCGCAGATGCCGCGAAAAAGTTTTAGCTCGATCAGGCAGATCGCCGAACAAGCAACAGCTGGAGCAAGGCATTCCCATGTTCCTGAATCAACTGATACGCACGCTAGAGGCTGAACACCGGGGAACCACAGGTGAAGCACTGGCCATATCAGGTTCATCACTAGGCGAAGCTGATCAACAACCAGAACTTGGCGTAACTGCTGCAATTCATGGGGCTGATCTCCTGGCACTGGGTTACTCGATCAATGAAGTAGTTCATCATTACGGCGATCTTTGTCAGGCCGTATCAGATCTGTCGATCGATCTCAACGAAAAATTTGAACTCCATGAGTTCCGCACACTTAATCGTTGCCTTGACAACGGTATCGCCGACGCTGTGACAGGCTTTAGTGAACACCGAGACTTGGTGATTGCCGATGAACAGGCCTTGGAGGCGAACGAACGTTTAGGATTTTTTGCACATGAGCTTCGCAATTACTTGCACACCGCAATGCTGGCAATAGCGGCGATCAAGTCTGGCAATGTTGGTCTGAATGGTTCCACAGGAGGTGTACTGGATCGCAGCATGGTGGGACTACGCGGCCTGATTGACCGTTCTCTCGCTGAAGTTCGAATAGGGCCTGGCATGATACTGCGCCGTGCAGTTTTCAATCTTGCAAATTTTATTGGAGAAGTGCAATATTCCTTTTCACTTGAAGCTGAACTGCTCAAGTGTAACTTTCACGTTGAACAAACTCCGGCCATACTAATGGTTGATGCCGACAAGGACCTGTTGTTCTCTGCGCTTGGCAATCTTCTACAAAATGCATTCAAATTTAGTGGCAAAGGAGGCGTGGTCACGCTTAGCGTTGGAACCAAAGATGACCGCATACGTATCAATGTCAAAGACAGTGGACCTGGAATGAGCATGGAAGATACGCAGGGAATTTTCCTACCTTTCACACAGAGCGGCACCAACAAAAGCGGCCTGGGACTTGGGCTATCCATCGCACGACGCAGTGTCGAAGCGAACGACGGATTACTGACTGTGGAAAGCCAGCCCGGACAAGGCTGTGTGTTCACGATTGATCTGCCTCGTCGATCAGTTACACAAGAAGACGTGCCGAATGCTGCGACAGTCAAGGGACGATGCGAAGACAGATGAAAAGTGCCAGAGAGTCAGCAACGATACCTGTCAGTTTTCGCAGATTTTCAATAATGAAATCTGGCGCAAATCACAGCTACCTCAGATTTACAGGACTTACGCAAAATTGTCCCAGCGAGGCTATCGTTTGAGGAAACCTCTCTTGCAAGAGAGGTTCGTTACGTTAGTCGGTAACATGTTGCCTGAAACCCCAACTACACCGTAGCGACGGAGACTGTACTTTAATACGCGGCTACCAGAAGATGATCTGCAACGTAGCTGGTGCGGTTTTGTGCAAGTCCTAGTAAATTATCCTGCAGTCTGTCGCTGAGTCAATACAATTTTCAGGCCACTGAGTTTCTACAAGGGATGTGAAGTTCTATGCAATTTGTTATTAGCCATTACAGACCTGATTTTAAGCGCTAGCGCTTCACGGCTATATGGCTTGCTCAACAATTCCACACCTGTATCAAGCCGGCCGACATGCAAGACTGCATTTTGCGTATAGCCCGAGGTAAACAATACCGCCAGGTCAGGCAGACGCTCGCGTGCCTTGAGCGCCAGATCCGGGCTTCTCAATGGTCCGGGCATGACTACATCAGTAAACAACAAATCAATTTTGACACCAGTTTCAATAACAGACAGTGCACTCTCTGCGTCCGCAGCATGCAATACTGTATATCCCAATGCAGTCAGTATCTCAATTGCGGTGGCACGAACCAGCTCATCATCTTCCGCAACCAGAACAGTTTCAGTCCCACCAACAACTTCTTCCTGCAACTGTACCTCCAGCTGGCCTTCCTGTCCTGTCGAACGGGGAAAATAAAGTTTAATGGTGGTGCCGCAACCTAATTCACTATGTATATTGACATGCCCGCCTGACTGCTTGACAAAGCCGTACACCGTAGACAAACCTAAGCCTGTTCCCTTGCCTTCTGGTTTAGTCGAGAAAAAAGGATCAAATGCCTTGGATACGACTTCTGACGGCATACCTGAACCCACGTCGGAGACTGACAGCATCACATATTCACCAGCGTTGACTTCAACATGCGTGCTTGCGTAATTTTCGTCCAGAACGGCATTGCTAATTTCTATGGTGAGTTTGCCAACTGACCCCATGGCATCTCGTGCATTGACAGCCAGATTCAGCAAGGCATTTTCGACTTGAGCAACATCGACAAAGGTATTCCACAAGTCATCAGACAGAATAGTTTTGACTTCGATAGTCTCCCCCAGGCTGCGTTGCAGTATATCTTCCATATCAACCACAAAGTGACCAATGTTAGTGACTTTGGAATTGAGTGCCTGGCGCCGTCCAAAAGACAGTAAATTACTGGCCAGTTTGGCACCGCGCCTGACGCCCGCCAATGCATTGGTAACCCGCCGCTCTGCATGCGTATTTCCTGCGATTTCGGCAGAAAGTAGTTGAAGGTTGCCTGAAATGATCTGTAACAGGTTATTGAAATCATGAGCTATACCACCAGTCAATTTACCTATTGTTTCTATCGTCTGCGCCTGCTGCAATGCTTGCTCGTTTTTTTTCAGTGCGACATCAGCTTCATGTTTTTTGGTAACGTCCCTGGTAATCTTTGCATAACCAAGGAATTCATTGAATGCATTGTAAATAGGATCAATCACGACATGAGCCCGGAACTGACTTCCGTCCTTCCTGACGCGCCAGCCTTCCTGCTCAAAACGACCTTCGGTTCTGGCAATCAATAGAGCAAGCTGCGGCAGCTCGCTATGCTGATCCTCTTGAGTATAAAAGCGCGAAAAATGTGTACCGATAACCTCATCTTGTCGATATCCCTTGATACGTTGCGCACCCGCATTCCAGTTATTGACATAACCTTCTTCGTCCAGCATGCATATCGCATAGTCAGTGATCGCGTCTACCAGCAACTGAAAGCGCTGGAGGTCCATCCATTTTTTATCATCCGGCAGATTTTGGCTGGTCATTGGCTATTTCCACAGAAAAAATTTTGTTAGCTATTGCATCAATCAAATCTGCAGCCAATGAAAAAACCATGACTTCTACCAATGCATACCCAATCAAGCTACCAAGAACATGTGCCCCCTGGCAGCCTCGGGGTACCAAGATCGTTTTTTGAATGCACAATGAATTCAATATGATGATTTTCATTTTTCATTCCAAGCACACCAGCTCTTAAAACACCTTGATCCGAAATCTACGTCCATCGAAGGTATAAATGCGAAACTATCCATTTTTACGTTCTATACAGTTTCAATCTGTCCACAACAAGCGAACCTTTGCCTGCGCTTTATCGATCATCGCCGTTGTCGATATTGTTGACAATATCGACAACTATTGCCCGAACACCATGAGATTGCATGTCACCATCGTCATGTCCAACTTTTTCCAGCTCATCTCCAACTCTGATCGTTTGCGTATTTGGCTCTTCGGCTTGTGCTGGCTGTTTTAGGTCGCCTTCAGCGAGAGAGCCCTCAGAGGTATCACATCGATCAGGCCCAGTGCTGTCCTTGCAATCGCTATTTTTCGGTTGCAAAGTCGTCGCGCCAGCATCAGGTGTAGTGGCAGTGTCATTGATGTCTCTCTCAAGAATTAACGTTAGAACACATGTCCTGCAACGGACACCTCACGCAAATCTACCCGTTATTGACTGGCGATAATTAACGCTTGCTAGAGCTGGAACCAGAGCATGATTTAAGCTCTGAGCCAGAAGCAGTCTTGGAACTACTGCGGCCTGGGTCGCCAGCGAATTTGCTGCTACCGAAACTATTGCCATCTTTTTTGTGGCTTTGTCGCCCGGCTTTCACGTGTTGTTCGTGCGTACCGCCCTGAGTATCTGCAGATACGTTAGAATTTGAGAAACCTGATTTATTACTGGCAGAATTAATAGACATGAGACACTCCAAAAATTCACGCAAAATCTTACTGTGACATTACACTGGCTATTCATAACCAATGACGTCATCATAGTCACTGCGCAGGTAAGCGGTAGTCAGCAAAATCGAATTCACTCTGTAGGAGCTCAGGCTGTTTTCAACAGTCCCAAAGCCCACACCCCAGTAAGCGTCCTATGATTCGCCTTTGAGTTTCTTCAATCCGTCAATACGTGTTCTCATCCTTGGATACGAGGTACGTATGTCAATGCAAGCAACTTTGAATTGGATATCTGGAAGTTCAGATGCTACCGTACTTCCCATGCAAACCAATTTAGTCTCTGTTGCACTTCTTACTTGAGCTCGTGCAACAAAATAAGACCCACAACATCCGCTTTGTTTTTGTTTTTGGAAATTCAACTTTAATTACAATTCTGCGCAAAGTCAGATGCAACCTTACAAGTTGTTTTGCGAGGAATTACAGGACTTTCCAATGCATGAGCCCGTCCACGCGGGGACGCAAAGAAAAAGCCCCTGGTTACCCAGGGGCTTTTTCAGTATTGCTGGCGGAGATGGTGAGATTCGAACTCACGATTCAGGTTACCCCAAATGCTTCCTTAGCAGGGAAGTGCCTTCGGCCACTCGGCCACATCTCCACACTATTGCAACCGCCAA
This sequence comes from Undibacterium sp., assembly GCF_030683615.1. NCBI lineage: Bacteria > Pseudomonadati > Pseudomonadota > Betaproteobacteria > Burkholderiales > Oxalobacteraceae > Undibacterium > Undibacterium sp. The sequence goes on along the minus strand of NZ_JAUXQE010000036.1, from coordinate 69,571 downwards.
AAGCTCAGCTGCAATTGAGACCGTGATAATAGCTGCTTGTAAGACTTTGGTCAACAGTCAGGCCAGAAAAATTTTTAAGCGTTTTCCAGACCAAATGCTTTATGCAGGGAACGAACTGCCAGTTCCATGTATTTTTCATCAATCAGGACCGAGATCTTGATTTCTGACGTGGAGATCATCTGGATGTTGATTCCCTCCTCCGACAAGGTGCGGAACATCTGGGATGCGATACCAACGTGGCTGCGCATGCCTACACCAACGACGGATACCTTGGAGACCTTGGAGTCACCAACGATGCTGCCAGCGCCGATATGCGCCTTAACGCTGGTTTCCAGCACGTCCATGGCCTTGGCATATTCACCACGTGGCACGGTGAAGGTAAAGTCAGTCTTGCCTTCGACGGACTGGTTCTGGATGATCATATCGACTTCGATATTGGCATCAGCAACCGGGCCCAGGATTTGATAGGCAATGCCTGGCCTGTCTGGCACACCCAGGACGGTGATTTTTGCTTCATCACGGTTAAACGCGATGCCGGTGATGGTAGCTTGTTCCATGTGTGTATCTTCCTCAAACGAAATCAGGGTGCCGGAATTCGCTTCTTCTTCCAGCGGTATTAATGGGTCGGTCAGTGATGACAAAACGCGGGTAGGCATGCGGTAGTTACCGGCAAATTCAACGGAGCGGATTTGCAGTACTTTGGAACCCAGCGAAGCCATTTCCAGCATTTCTTCAAAGGTAACGGTGTTCAGGCGGCGTGCATCAGACACGACACGCGGATCGGTCGTGTAGACACCGTCAACGTCAGTATAAATCAGGCATTCTTGCGCCTTGAGTGCTGCAGCAACAGCAACGGCAGAAGTATCAGAGCCACCACGACCCAGGGTCGTGATATTACCCAGTTCATCAACACCCTGGAAACCGGTAATGATGACGATCTTGCCTGCATCAAGGTCAGCCTTGACCTTGGCTTCATCAATCGAGGCTATTCTGGCCTTGGTGTGGGCAGAATCAGTCTTGATGGCAACTTGCCAGCCAGCATAAGACACTGCCTGCTTGCCTATGGCTTGCAGGGCAATAGCCAGCAAACCGACAGAGACTTGTTCGCCGGTGGAGGCAATCATGTCGAGTTCACGGGGATCAGGCTGGGCAGAAATTTCTTTTGCCAGGCCAATGATACGATTTGTTTCACCAGACATTGCTGAAGGCACCACGACTATCTGGTGACCGGCATCATGCCATTTGGCGACGCGCTTGGCGACGTTCTTGATGCGTTCTGTCGAACCCATCGAAGTACCGCCGTATTTGTGGACGATTAAAGCCATAGATATAGAAACTGAGATAGAAGACTAAAGGGTGAAAAATGCGGAAAATCAGCCTCTTACTGTACATGTTGCTCTGCAAAATAACAAGGCACTTGAATCCAGAAAAACGGAAGAAACGCTGGCCTGGGATTTGGTGCAAGCAGATTTTTTACAGAAAGATGGCAATAGAAGTAAGGCATTTGCAGGAAAACCGGCTGGAACAGTACGATATGCGGTACACAAGCCAGCCATTATTTGCCAGGTGGCGGCAAATAGAAGGGAAGTAACAAGGAAATATTGGCTTATTTCCTTTTAAAATCAAAAACTTAAAAAAATATACTCCCTATCAGTATATTCATTTCTAATGATTTACACTGATTAGCGATAAAAAGTAAATTGTAAATTACTTATTTGCATATCAATATAAGAATTCAATTGATTGATATGCAAACCGCTTTTGTTTGATTTTGCTGATCCAGACTTACTTTTTTTCGTATTTGGAAAACAGGCGACGCCAGCCTTCATGGCCGAGCTCGCGCATGGTCTCCATGTTCTTTTCATAGATTTGTTCAGCCTCAGGAAAAGCCTCTACTGCCTTGTCTATGCTTTCTTCACGCAACAAATGCAAGGTGGGGTATGGAGAGCGATTGGTATAGTTTTCTATATCGTCTTGCTCGGTACCAGCAAACTGATAATCAGGGTGGAAGCTGGCAACTTGCAGGATACCATCGAGCTCCATTTCTTCCAGCATGCCATCGGCGACATCCAGGAAATCATTGAAGTCGAGAAAGTCATTCAATGCCAGAGGATGAATCAGCAAGGTGGTTTCTATCTTCTCTGGATTAGCTTCGGCCAGTAATTCAAGCTCGCGCTCCAGGTCTTCCAGCAAGGCTTCTGGAGTTTTGGCCTGGCTGACAACATAACGCACTTGCTGTTTGACCTGCACAGCCTTGGCAAATGGACAGAGGTTCAAGCCGATGACGGCCTTGTCCAGCCAGGCTGCGGTTGAAGAGATAACGTCGTCGGTATCGATGAGATTGCTGGGCATGATATGCATAAAAAGGGGGAAGGCCCGAGGATACCATGCCAGATTTTCAGATGCATGACATCCGACAAATTTGCATGAGATTGAGGAGCCTTCAGTGCTAGCGCCCTGCCCTCAGATTTTACTTGGACTCACCAGCGATTGCCTTGTAGCTGACAGCACCCAGCACTGCACCGACAATAGGAGCAAGCCAGAACAGCCACAATTGCTGCAGAGCCCAACCACCCACATAGATGGCGACACCAGTACTACGTGCAGGATTGACCGATGTATTGGTGACGGGAATGCTGATCAGATGGATCAGCGTCAAACCCAGGCCAATCGCGATAGGTGCAAAGCCTTGTGGTGCCCGGCTGTCTGTCGCGCCAAGGATGATGACCAAGAACATCATGGTCATCACCACTTCTGTGACCAGTGCTGCCACCATGGAATAACCACCAGGCGAATGCTCGGCAAAACCGTTTGAAGCAAAACCAGCAGATACGTCAAAACCAGCCTTGCCACTCGCGATCAGGTACAAGACCCCACCAGCAACGATGCCTCCCAAAACCTGAGCAATAATGTAAGGCAGTAATTTATTGGCTGGAAAACGACCACCTGCCCACAGGCCGATAGAGACGGCGGGGTTTAGGTGGCAGCCAGAGATATGGCCTATCGCATATGCCATGGTCAGCACGGTCAAACCAAAAGCCAGTGACACACCGTGCAAGCCTATGCCTACACCAGGAAAAGCCGCCGCCAGCACGGCACTGCCACAGCCACCCAGCACCAGCCAGAATGTTCCCAAAAATTCAGCACCATATTGTTTCATTTTTTACGCTCACTTTTCTAAGGTATGAGATTGCCCGGGTTCTGTGCAAGGAATTTGCAAGTACCCAGCACAGTGAACAACAATATAACAAAGCTATATTGCTGCATTGTTAAAATATGTAATGAATTAAACATGTTTTTCAAAAACAATACACTTCCCCTGCAAAATAAAAAAGCGAACACCTTAGTGTTCGCTTCTTCAATCATCTGCAAGCCGGTCAAACTTGCAATGTATCTAGCGCATCAGATTTCTTCGTACAGAGGCAAAGTCAGGAATTCGGCAAAGTCTTCAGAAGTCGACATTTCTTCAAAAATTTGCGCAGCGCGGTCATAGGTAACACCTGTACCAGCCACTTCTTTGACCTTGGCCAATTCTTCAGGGATCATGGCGCGTACCATCTCGGCTGTGACCTTGCGGCCATCTTCCAGGTTGCCCTTGGCAGAGCGTATCCATTGCCAGACTTGGGAGCGGCTGATTTCTGCGGTAGCTGCATCTTCCATCAGATTATGGATAGGTACGCAACCATTGCCAGCCAGCCATGCGCCCAGGTAATGGATGCCGACGTTGATGTTGTAACGCAGGCCAGCTTCAGTGATCGGGGCTTCTGGCTGGAAGTTCAGCAAATCCTTGGCACTGACTTCGATATCTGGGCGCTGCTTGGAAATCTGGTTAGGGGCATCGCCCAATACTTTCTTGAATTCTGTCATCGCCAGTTCTACCAGGCCTGGGTGAGCTACCCAGCCGCCATCGTAGCCATCTGTTGCATCACGGGCTTTGTCATTGCGCACGCCGCCCATGGCGATCTCGTTTTTCTCAGGATCATTCTTGATAGGAATGAGTGCTGCCATACCGCCAATAGCTGGTGCATTGCGCTTGTGGCAGGTTTTCAACAACAGCAGAGCATAGGAACGCATGAAAGGCGCAGTCATCGTGACCTTGGCACGGTCAGCCAGGCAGAAATCTTTGTCGTTCTTGAATTTTTTGATGCAAGAGAAAATATAATCCCAGCGACCAGCATTTAGGCCAGAGCTGTGTTCGCGCAGTTCATACAAAATCTCATCCATCTCGAATGCAGCAACAATGGTTTCGATCAATACTGTCGCTTTGATGGTTCCTTGTGCCAGGCCGATTTCATTTTGTGCCATCACGAAAATATCGTTCCACAGGCGTGCTTCCAGATGGGACTCCATCTTTGGCAAATAGAAGTAAGGGCCAGCGCCACGTGCCAGTTGTTCTTTGGCGTTATGGAACAGGAACAGGGCAAAATCAAAGATGCCGCCAGAGATACGTTTGCCATCGACCAGCACATGTTTTTCATCCAGGTGCCAGCCACGTGGACGTACAACAAGTGTTGCGATCTTGTCATTCAGCTTGTAGGATTTGCCGTTTTGTTCCAGGCTGATGGTGCGGCGCACGGCGTCGCGCATATTGATCTGGCCTGTGATCTGGTTATCCCAATTTGGTGTATTGGAATCTTCAAAGTCAGTCATGTAACTGTCAGCGCCAGAGTTGAAGGCATTGATGACCATCTTGCGCTCTACCGGGCCAGTGATTTCTACACGGCGGCATTCGAGTGCTTTGGGGATAGGTGCAATCTTCCAATCGCCTTCGCGGATATGCAGGGTTTCTGGCAAGAAGTCTGGCGTCTCACCGGCATCCAGGCGTTTCACACGTTCTACGCGGGCAGCCAGCAATTCCTGACGGCGTGGCTCGAACGCACGGCTCAGTTTGGCAACCAGTGCCAGGGCTTCTGGTGTCAGAATCTCGGCAAAGCCTGGCTTGATTTCGCCGCTGATTTGCATGCCTTCAGGTAAAGTCAGTTGTGTCATTGTGGTCTCCAAAAAAATGAAATAAAACGAAATCAGTTGCGGTGTTTTGCTATAAAGGGAATCAGGTCTTGCAGCATGCGCCCTTCGCCATGTGGCGTGACGCACAGTTGTTCCAGTGGTGCGTTTTGCCGGTTGACCCAGAATGTCGTGTAGCCAAACCAGGTGGCACAGCAGGCATCCCAGCAATTGCTGGATACGAACAGGATATTTTTGGCAGGCACACCAAATACATCAGGTGCCATTTGATAGGCTTCAGGTGCAGTCTTGAATTTCTTGACGACTTCGACAGACAGCAAATGGCTGAATATGCCCTGCATGCCAGCCGCATCGACAGCAGACTGTAGCATGTGCAGATTACCGTTCGATAAAATCGACATTTTTATGTCTTGCGCCTGCAAGGCTCGCAGGACAGGCAGGTTTTCAGGAAAAGCTTTCAGTTTTGCGTACTGGCCCATCAGGCTATTTTGCGCATCCAGCGTCAATTCCAAGCCCAGCTTCTGGCAGCAAAATATCAATGCGTCCTGCGTCACTTCCCAGAATGGTTTGTACATGCTGCACATGGTACGCAGATGTGTGTATTCAATTTGCTTGTCGCGCCAGAGTTCAGCCAACGCCCGTCCCTTGCCGGGAAATAGCTTGTCTGCCTGTTCACTGATGGAATACACATCGAACAGGGTACCGTAGGCGTCAAAGGCGATGGCAGAGATGGTCATGGTTTTCTTTAACGACTGAACGACATGCAGTAATTGTAAATGTAGAAAATTGAATAGTAATCATCATGGAAGCAGTATATTCAATATAAAATACTATAATCATCGCATTTCATCACTACATCTTTTCATTTTAGTTGCAAATGAAAGATTAAGAAGCCAAGCTGCTATGGATCAATTCAAACAAATTTCTACCTTTGCTGAAGTGGCAACACGTGGCAGCCTGTCGGCAGCGGCGCGTGCTGAAGGTGTGGCTCCCGCCATGATAGGCCGCCGTCTTGATGCTCTCGAAGAACGCCTGGGCGTCAAGCTTTTGCAACGCACTACCCGCAAGCTGGCGCTGACCAATGAGGGCGAAGCATTTCTGGAAGATTGCCAGCGCATACTGGCTGACCTGGAAGCGGCGGAAGGTGCGGTATCAGAACGCAGCGCACGTGCCAGCGGTACGCTGACGATTTCTGCACCCGCTGGTTTTGGCCGCCAACATGTCGCGCCTTTGATGCCCTCCTTTCTGAGTGAGCACCGAGATGTGAAACTGACACTAAGCCTGAATGACCGCGTGGTAGACCTGATCGGTGAAGGCATAGACGTGGCGATACGCATCGCCGCATTGACCGACTCCAACCTCATCGGCGTCAAGCTGGCGGATAACAAACGTGTGGTGGTCGCCTCGCCCACCTATCTCAAGCGTCATGGCACACCGCAAACCCTGGATGAACTCAGCAAACACAATTGCCTGGCTTTCAGCTCTGACGGCAGCCAGCGCGGCTGGACTTTTCGCCAGAACGGCAAGAATGTGACGCTAAAAGTGGAAGGCAATATGGTCTGCAATGACGGTGAAGTTTTGCATGACTGGGCGCTATCCGGCAAAGGACTGGCTTGGCGGTCGATGTGGGAAGTGGGGGCAGAAATTGAATCAGGCAAGCTGATTACTGTACTGGATGAATTCAATGCGCCGGGCAATGATATCTATGCGATATTTGCCCAACGCCGTCACCTGCCCTTGCGCATACGTGCCTTCATCGACTTTCTGCGCCATGCCTATAGCCAGCCAAATTACTGGAAAAAATCCTGAGCAGAATTTTCTGAATTTTTCTGAGTCCCTGCTCCGCATCAAGCACGCTCCGGATGCGGAGGGAAGTTGCCAAACGCTCTTACACCCTGTTCACGATCTGTAGCGAGCGGGCGTCACGAGGTGAAGAGCAGCACATGAGCCCCCATCACGCACGCGCAGTAAGATCGTGAACAGGTTCTTAAAATTCTTCCCAGTCATCCTGCGCAGCTGACGGGGCTCCTTTAGTCGTCTTATTTTGTGCTGTCGCTGCTGCTGCGGGCAGCGAATTGACCGTCGCACGTTTGGCAGCAGGGGTTTTTTTGATCATGGCTTTTGCTGGCGATATCACAGATGCATTGCCGCGACTATTACCACCATTAGTGCCGCCATCATTGGCATCAATTTTGAAAATACTGACAGCATGATTCAGATTATTCGCCTGATCCCGCATACTGCTTGCTGCCGCTGCTGCCTGTTCCACTAAGGCGGCATTTTGCTGGGTTGCCTCATCCATCTTGCCTATGGCCAGGCTTACCTGGTTGATACCATCTCTTTGCTCAGCGCTGGCAGAAGTGATTTCTGCCATGATGTCGGCCACATTCTTGATCGAGACGACGATTTCATCCATGGTTTTGCCTGCATCATCCACCAGTCGTGAACCGACCTCCACCTTATCAACAGAATTGCTGATAAGTTCTTTGATTTCTTTTGCTGCATTGGCAGAACGCTGCGCAAGATTACGCACCTCGGTTGCCACTACAGCAAAGCCTCTGCCCTGCTCACCAGCGCGCGCCGCTTCAACTGCCGCATTCAAGGCAAGAATATTGGTCTGGAAAGCGATGCCATCAATAACACCAATAATATCGACAATCTTCTTCGAGCTTTCTTTGATCGATGACATGGTATGCACCACATCGCCGACCACTTGACCACCTTTGCTGGCGACTTCAGAAGCATTTGACGCCAGCGTATTTGCCTGACGGGCATTATCGGCATTTTGCTGTACGGTCGAAGTCAACTCTTCCATGGAAGAAGCAGTTTCTTCAAGGCTGGCAGCCTGCTGCTCAGTACGGCTGGACAAGTCCATATTGCCACTGGCAATTTCCTCAGAAGAGATGGCAATAGACCCACTTGAATTACGCACCATGGTGACGGTTTGCATCAGGCTTTGGCGCATGTTTTCCAGAGCAGAGACCAGTTGCCCCATTTCGTCTCGGGACGTTGGCTTCAGTTGCTGCGTCAAATCACCATTACCTATGGCTTCAAACTGGGAAATTGCCAGTTTTAATGGATGAGAAATGGCCGCGAGTAAAAAGTAAGCCGAAATAAAGACCGCAACCAAGCCACCTATCACTCCGAGAACATCAACCCAAACGAAGGTTGTAAATGCGCTTTCGCTGAGCTTTAATGAATTGGCTGCACCAGTAAATTGATACTCACTGAGCATTGCCATTTTGTCAGAGTAGGCGCTATAGGCGGGTGGCACTATCTTCATATTGATATTATCCGCCTCCTCCTTATTACCTGCCTTAATGGCATTCACCATTGGAAGATGTGCATCCTTGATGTATTTTTCTCGCAAGACAGAAACCTCATCGGAGATTTTTTTCTCTCCTGCGTCTTGCGGTAAAGCCAGGTATTTTTTCCAATATACTTCTGACTGATTGAAGAAATCTTCGGAACGCTTGATGGTCTCCGCAGTATCAGGGAATTCCGGATGGGCGATCGCCCGGTCAAGGGCTGTGCGCGCCCGCAGGATAAGGACTCGTGACTGCCCGAGTGACTCGACAGAGGGCAATTGATTGGAAAAAATTTCCTTGATGACGGCGTTACTGTTTCTGACACCATAAATCCCCATCAATCCACCTATGACCAACATGATTGCCATGAAAGCCATTACGCCTATCAGTCTTAACCTGATTGTCAGATTAAACATCTTTACTTCCCCTTTTTAAGGTTCCTAGCCAATTTAAAGCAAGAATACAAAAATTCTTAATGAAAGTATTGATCCGAGACAACTTTAGTAGAAATGTCGCAAAACTAGTATAAATACGTTTGCAATTATTGGGGGAAGAAAATTTTGTATTTTTATAAAAAAAATCCCCGACATGTCGGGGATTTCTTAGAGCAAATCTGGCGTTACACCAGACTAACAAAGAAGCAATTAGATTGCTTGGATGTTAGAAGCCTGCTTGCCTTTAGGGCCTGTCGTTACTTCAAAAGAAACGCGTTGGTTTTCTTTCAAAGATTTGAAGCCGTTAGATTGGATAGCGGAGAAATGAGCAAACAGATCTTCACCGCCTTCATCTGGAGTGATGAAGCCGAAACCTTTTGAATCATTGAACCATTTAACAATACCTGTTGCCATTACAATTTCCTATTTCAGTTAATGTGGGCATGTGCCCGATAGATCGTTTCAACCAAGTAAGAAATGACAGACTGATACTGCACTACCACTTTGAATCTCAACGACTGAACGATTATACGCAGAATTTCGGGAAAAAGTAAAATAAAACACTACACACTCGATTAATCTTACACTTTCGGAGGGAAAAGTCGCCTTTCTGACGCAAAATCCATCGTAATTTGTCATGCGATTGTCACATTTCTCACCTAGCCTGAATATTGCATAAATCTTCGGAGCGTCAATTGATCGCGGCCGTTTCCGTCATCGGAGGGCCTTTTGTTTCAGGTGCAGGGTGATGAGGTAAATTCTTCCCCTGGTTGCAAAGTCCATTACCCCCTAAATTGAATCTGAAAATACAAAAATATTTTTCCCAGACTTTTTTGCTTTATACATAGCATCGTCAGCAACTGAATAAAAGAAAAACTACGTACAACCACTGAGTGGCGCATGAACGACATTGAGTTCAAACTTGGGCGCTGACAAACTTACTTTCAGGATGCCTTGGTGAAATACGCAGTTTTATCTATTTGAATGTCGAATCACTAATTCAGCTTGCAACCAAAATGAGCCGTGCGTTTATCCAGGAAGGCTGATACCCCTTCAGCAAAGTCCGGTGTCATCGTGACCGTTGCAAAAGCCTCGATCTCGTCATTGACCTGCTGTTCAAGCGAAGTCGCGTCTGACTGATAGATCAGGCGCTTCATTCTGGCATAAGTTTCTTGAGGACCACGCAGTAGCTTCAACGCCAGCTTCTCAGTCACATCTTTTAATTGCTCTGGAGGTACGACAAGATTAATGAGACCAAAGGACAAGGCTTCATCGGCATCGAAATTCTCTGAAAACAATAACCATTCCAGCGCCTTGCGGTTACCCACCAGGCGCGGCAAGAACCAGGTATTGCCGACATCAGGGCTGGCGCCTATCTTGGCGTAAGCCATATTGAAGCGCGTGCCCTTGGCAGCTACGACCAGATCAGCCGCATTCATAGTGCCCATGCTGCCACCGGCAACCGCTCCGTGGACAGAGGCAATGACAATCGCAGGCAATTTATGCAGCCGCAATATCGCCTGATTCAGTTCAGCACCGATTTCACGTATGGCTTCAGGGGATGCCGGGTCGCCAGGCTTGAAGCTGGCAATGTCGCCGCCAGCGCCAAATACCTTGCCCTCGGCACGAACAATCACGACGCGTATGCTGTGGTCTTCTGCAAGCAACTGTGTCAACTCGTTCAGGGAGCGTATCTCGGCTGCCCCCATCACGTTCATGCAACTCGGATTATCAAAGATGATGGTGGCCAGTCCATTGGCTTTTTCAAGACGTATGCTCATGTCAGTCTCCCTTGTTTTGGCTTGGAACCTGTTTGCGATCTGTAGCGAGCGTGCGTCAGCGGGGTCAGGGTAACAAAAACGCAGCGCAAAAAGCGGAATGTACTCCAGTTCATGAGCATTTTGAGCAGCACATGAGCCCCGCGTGGACTCCGATTGCGCACGCGCAGTAAGATCGCAAACAGGTTCTTACATCTACTATCCTAGTACAAGTAGGCAAAAAGGCAATCAAGCACGTCCATGTAACATGAATGCGGCTGCACCTGTCGCAATTCTGTCACCATTTTCATTACGCAAATCCATCAGGACATTGGCGACGCGCTTGCCCAGACGGGTGACTTCAGCGGTAGCGACAAAGTGCTTGCCACGCCCAGGCTGCAGATAGTCGATGCGTAAATCGATGGTACTCATCTTGCCAAATTCCTTGAGCTGCGAGATCACATCATCTTGCGGGCTTTGCTGTGCCATTTTGAGCAAGATGGCAAAACCCGCCACGCTGTCCAATACAGAGGCAATCACACCGCCATGCAGCATGCCTTGGGCAAAATTGCCTAATAACTCGTCCCGCATGCCTATGCTGAGGCGCGGTGCATCCGGGTCAAAACTGTCCAGCTTCATGCCGAGCAAATGACAAAATGGGATTTTTTCCTCTATCACCATTTTGAGCATGCCTTGAAACTCAGGGTTGTTTATGATGTTTTGTGTCATTGCGTATTTTCCTTATGTCCTGTGGCAAAATCTGACTCACAGCATTTAATCAAGCATTTGCTTTATTAATTGTATCATCATACACTTGAGCACTTACAAAGCCATATATCCCTTCCAGTACAGACCAACAGACAGGAGAATGAAATGACCGAAGCCTATCTTTTTGATGCACCACGCACACCGCGCGGCAAGGGCAAGAAAGATGGTTCACTGCATAGCGTCAAACCTATCTCCCTGCTGTCTGGCCTGATGCAGGATATGCAAGAACGTCTGTCGCTTGATACTGCACTGATCGATGATGTCGTGCTTGGCTGTGTCACCCCCATTGGCGACCAGGGCGCAGACATTGCCAAGACGGCGGCGCTGGCTGCGGGCTGGGACTGGCAAGTGGCAGGCGTGCAACTGAACCGCTTTTGCGCATCCGGCCTGGAAGCAGTCAACCTGGCAGCTCAAAAAGTACGTTCAGGCTGGGAAGACCTGGTGGTCGCTGGCGGTGTCGAATCCATGTCACGCGTGACCATGGGATCAGATGGTGGCGCCTGGGCAGCCGACCCGCAAACCAGCATGCGAACTGACTTTTTGCCGCAAGGCATAGGGGCAGACCTGATCGCCACGCTGGAAGGATTCAGCCGTGAAGATGTTGATGCCTTTGCCCTGCGTTCGCAAGAAAAAGCCACTGCAGCGCGCGCGGCTGGCCGCTTCAAATCCCTACGTCCGGTGCGGGACATGAATGGCCTTGTGATACTGGCTGAAGATGAATTCATCAAGCCACAATCCAGCATGACAGCGCTGGCCTCACTCAAGGCTTCATTTGAAATGCCCGGCAAGATGGGTTTTGATAGTGTCGCCATACGCAAGTATCCGCACATTGAACGCATCAACCATGTGCATACAGCCGGCAACTCTTCCGGCATCGTCGATGGTGCTGCCCTCGCCCTGATAGGCAGCGAAACTATGGGCAAGCGCCTGGGACTGAACCCGCGTGCCCGCATCGTCGCTACAGCAGTGACGGGCACTGACCCGACCATCATGCTGACTGGACCCGGGCCCGCCACTTTGAAAGCTCTGGGCAAAGCTGGCCTGAGGATAGAAGATGTCGACCTATTTGAAGTCAATGAAGCCTTTTCTGCTGTCGTCATGAAGTTCATGAAAGACCTCAAGGTGCCGGAAGAAAAAGTGAATGTGAATGGCGGCTCGATTGCCTTGGGCCACCCACTGGGGGCAACTGGCTGCATGTTACTGGGCAATCTGATAGACGAACTGGAAGCGCGTCAGTTAAAACGTGGCCTCATTACCCTGTGTGTGGGTGGCGGCATGGGCATCGCCACCATCATAGAGCGCGTTTAAACCAGAAATATAAGCGAAAAAAACATCATGATCAATTACAGCAAAGACGAACACAACATAGTCACTCTCAGCATAGACATGCCGGGTTTGTCAGTGAATATCATGAACGCAGCATTTCGTGATGCACTGGCATCTGCCGTCGCCAGACTGGAAGAAGAAAAAGAACAACTCAGCGGCGTCATCCTGACTTCAGGCAAGGACAGTTTTTTTGCTGGTGGCGACTTGCGCGAACTCATCAGCATACAAGATGCAAAGTCCTGTCTGGACATGGTAGAGAAAAACAAGGCTGTGTTGCGTCGTCTGGAAAAACTCAGCAAGCCCGTGGTCGCCGCCATCAATGGCAGCGCCATTGGCGGCGGACTGGAGTTGGCGCTGGCCTGCCATTACCGCATTGCACTGGATAATCCCAAAGCAAAAATCGGTTTCCCCGAAGTGACGCTGGGATTATTACCCGGTGCGGGTGGCGTGGTACGCAGTGTACGTCTGCTGGGATTGCAGGAAGTCATGCCTTATCTGCTGGAAGGCAAGCAGGTTTCTCCGGCAGCCGCTGTAAAGGCTGGTCTGGTACATGCCCTCGCCAGCAGCCATGAAGGCATGTTGCAACAGGCTACAACATGGATACTGGCCAATCCACACGCACAGCAGCCATGGGATGATGCGGCCTATAAACTGCCCGGTGGCGCAGCCAATTCTGCCAAACTGCTGCCGATGATTATGGTGGCACCAGCCATGTTGCGTGAAAAAACTCGTGGCAATTATCCCGCTCCAGAAGCAATACTGGCAGCGATGGTCGAAGGCGCACAAGTTGATTTTGACAATGCCCTGAAAATTGAAGGCCGTTACTTCACCCACCTAGCAACTGGGCAGGTCGCCAAGAATATGATAGGCACCCTGTTCTTCCAGATGCAGGAAATCAGCTCAGGCAAAAGTCGCCCGCAACATATCCCGAAATCCAATGTAAGCGAACTCGGTATCATTGGTGCTGGCATGATGGGCGCAGGCATAGCCGCTGTCAGTGCGGCGCGAGGCATCACTACCATATTGAAAGAGCATACACTGGAAAAAGCTGAGCAAGGCAAAACCAATATTGCCAACAATCTGCATAAAAAAGTCGCGCAAGGTCGCCTGCCAGCAGAAACAGCAGCACGCCAACTGGAGTTGATACTGCCAACAGCACATACCAGTGATTTTTCTGGATGCGACCTCATCATCGAAGCCGTGTTTGAAAACCGTGAACTCAAAGCCACGGTCAGCAGTGAAGCTGAAAGCATGCTGGCAGCAGATGGCATCATGGCAAGCAACACCTCTACCCTGCCGATCAGCGGCCTGGCAAAGGCTATCAACCATCCCGAACGTTTCATAGGTATACACTTCTTTTCACCTGTTGACAAAATGCAACTGGTGGAAATCATCAAGGGTAAACTAACGAATGAGGTAACACTGGCCCGCGCATATGACTACGTCCTGCAGATAGGAAAGACGCCCATTGTCGTCAATGACTCACGCGGTTTTTTCACCAGCAGAGTGTTTGCCAGTTTTGTCAACGAGGGTTTGAGCATGCTGGCAGAGGGCTTGCCAGCAGCGCTCATAGAAAACGCTGCACTCTCAGTCGGCATGCCGGTTGGTCCACTGGCAGTGCAGGACGAAGTATCGCTGAGCCTGTCGCGCCATGTCGCAGCGCAAACCAAAGCCGATCTGGAAGCGGAAGGCAAGAGCTGGCAAGCCCCGGCGTCTGCAGCCATTATCAATGCCATGCTTGATGAGCATCAGCGTGCAGGTAAAGCTGCTGGTGCTGGCTTTTATGAATATCCCGCAGACGGTGGCAAGAAATATTTGTGGCCAGAATTGCCCAAGTTGTTTGAAAAAGTCGGATACAGGCTGCCATATGCCGATTTGCAAGACAGGTTCCTCTATATACAGTCCATAGAAACCCTGCGTTGCATGGCTGAAGGCGTACTCGAATCCAGCCGCGATGCCAATATAGGTTCTATTTTTGGCATCGGCTTCCCAGCCTGGACTGGCGGTGCAGTGCAATTTATTAATCATGTAGGCGCAGAACGGTTTGCCGTGCGTGCAGCACGATTACAAGCGCAATTTGGGGAGCGTTTCGCCTTGCCAGAAAATTACCTGGCACTTACCCAGCCCCGTGCGAATGATTGAGTTAGCACAAACAAGTTGAATCTAATGGTAGCCTGCAATTGATTTGCAATTGACTCCAGTATGCCTGCGCGTGTTCAATAGTGTTTGAGTTCTTTGGACTTGCCTGACGACAGGGTAAGTTGAAAACACTACCCCTGACTGGAGGTGTATTTTGATCAAACTGCATTTCTTGGGTGCCGCTGGCACAGTAACCGGATCACGTTATCTACTGATTTCTGATCAAAGCAGAATTATGGTGGATTGTGGTCTGTTTCAGGGCTACAAACAATTGCGTTTGCGCAATTGGGAAGAGCCGCCCTTTGACCCAGCAAAAGTCGATGCCATTTTGTTGACCCATGCCCATCTTGATCATTCTGGCTACCTGCCACTGATGGTAAAACTCGGGTTCAAGGGCAAGATTTACTGCAGCAAAGCCACTTTCGCGCTATGTAAATTATTGCTGCGCGATTCTGCGCATCTTTTTGAAGAAGAAGCGGCCTACCTTAATCGACACCATCTGTCCAAGCATCAGCAAGCCCTGCCTTTGTATGACAGCAAAGATGTCGAGAAGGCACTCAAGCACTTTCATTACGTAGATGAACACACCAGCATTACGATTGCCGATGATGTGCAGGCAAAGTGGATACCAAATGGGCATATCCTTGGGTCTTGCAGTATCTCTTTGAAAATGGAGCAGACCAGCCTGTTATTTTCTGGCGATGTAGGGCGGCCGCGTGACTACATCATGAAGGCACCGGAATTCCCGGAAAAAACTGACTACCTGATCGTTGAATCAACTTACGGTGATCGACTACATAGCACGAACGTTCCAGAAAGTGATTTGCGTGATGTCATCAACAGTACTGTGCAACACGGTGGCTCAGTACTGATACCCTCCTTTGCTGTTGGGCGCGCGCAAACCTTGCTGTATTTGTTGTATCAGTTGCGCAAGAATAAGCAGATACATGATTTCCCCATTTATATGGACAGTCCCATGTCTGAAAGTGCGACGGGCATCTATAGTCACTATGCCGATTCTTTGAAACTCTCTGCTGAGGATGTCGCAGGTATGGTGGCCATGACCACCTATGTCAAAACGCCAGAAGAATCGCAGCGCCTCAATAATGAACGCTGGCCCAAGGTTATCATCTCCGCCAGCGGCATGGCAACAGGTGGCCGGGTGCTACATCACATGAAATACATGGCATCTGACGACAGAAATACCATCGTCTTTTGTGGTCATCAGGCTGGTGGAACTCGCGGCGAATCGATGGTTAATGGCGCAAACACGGTACGCATACATGGCCAGGATGTCAGGATACGCGCCAAAGTTGTACAAATTGATGGCTTGTCGGCCCATGCAGACTACCTAGAATTATTGGGCTGGCTCAAACATCTGAAGCAAGCACCACTGCGCACTTTTATCACACATGGTGAGCCTGCGGCGGCTGACCATCTGCGCAAGAAAATAGAGCGTGAACTGGGCTGGCGCTGTGAAGTTCCTGAACATTTATCCTGTTACAAGATCGAAGCTAAAACTCTGACTTCCCTGCATCCCCAAATACTGTGATAATCGCTGCTCGTATAAACGAACATCGGTGAACCTATGCAGGCACTCGCAGTGACGAAGAAAAAGTATCGTGTATCGCAATTAGTTGGTGGTGTTTTTTTGATGGCAAGCTGCCTGAGCGCAGCCAGCCATGCAAAACCCGTGTTGCGCTGTTATGTCAGCTATGCTGGCAGCATGCAAACGATAGAAAGTCAGATGGTGCAAGACCCCTATGATGTAAAGGCGACGGACATCGGTGAGCGCTTCACTTTCAAGGCGGTCATGGTAGGCAAGGTGCAACAGATAGACTATGTCAAACTATACGCCTATTTCCAGACACGTCGCGGCGACATACCTGTCCATCAGGCGACCTACCACCCACCCTTCAAAGTGACGGCCAAAGAAACTCGGTTAACGCCGCAAAATTCTGTCTATGCTGGCGATGTCGAGCGTGAATTGCAGTATCGCTGCACACTGCAAGAGGTGAAGCAATGAAATCCTTTAAACAAACTCTGAGTCATATAATTGCAGCCAGCACCTTGTCTATCATGGCTGCAGGTTCAGCACTGGCACAAGACAATAGCGTCAGCATACTCTTTGCCGGCGATGTGGTGTTGGATGGCAAGCCAGGAAAAATGATCGCTGAGGGTAAAGATCCGTTTTTCGCCTTTGCCAAGTTATTCAAGAACGCCGACATCCGCGTCGTCAACCTGGAATGCGTCGTCGCCACGACGGGTGACGCTGCCGACAAGAATTTTACTTTCCGCGCCCATCCTCGGACATTAGCTACGCTGAAGCAACATGTAGATGCAGTATCAATAGCGAATAATCATTCTGGTGATTTTGGACGTGCAGCTTTCCAGGAAATGCTGGGCTTACTGGATCAGCAGCACATCAAACGCTTTGGTGGTGGCTATAATCTGCGTGAAGCGCATACGCCACTGATCATTGAAAAGAAGGGTTTGCGCATCGCCCTTCTGGGCTATAACGAATACATGCCGCGCAGTTTTGAAGCAGAAGCACAGGCCGCTGGTGTGGCCTGGAGTGAAGATGAACAAGTGGTACTGGATATACGCAAGGCACGCCAGCAATACCACGCAGACCTGGTCATCCCGTATATGCACTGGGGCTGGGAGAATGACAAACTGGCAGTCGACAGACAGCGTCAGTTAGCCAAAGTCATGATCGACGCGGGTGCCGATGCCATCATAGGCGGCCATCCCCATGTGATACAGGATGTAGAACATTACAAGGGAAAACCTATCATTTACAGCCTGGGTAATTTCGTCATGGATGAACTCGACAATGAACCGCAAACCCGTGGCTGGGTGATACGCCTGCAACTGGACAAGAAAGGCGTGAAAGCCTGGGATACCCGTTTGGCCAAGATAGATGATGATGGCGTGCCACACCCTGTGCCTGAAGCCAGCACTGCCTGCTGGAATCGCAAGGATGGGCAACTCATGCAGTGCAGTAATGCGGCTGACTAAATTTCCTTATTAAACACGGTCGTTGCTGCTGGCACGTCCAGCACCACATCCGAGCGGGCCTGGGCTACACAAGGCAGTATCCAGCCCTCCTGCTTTTCTTCCAGGCTCAGGCCGGGCCAGTCTATCTTGTAATTAATTTTCCCTGCCAGCATCTTGCATATGCAAGTGCGGCAGGTGCCATTGCGACATGAATTGGGGATGCGTATACCTTCCAGCAAGGCGGCCTCCAGCAAGCTGAGTTCGGCCACAGTTTCGCAGGCCCAGCCATGCGGCTGCACAGTCAGCGTCCATATTGTATTGGCTAATGCATCCTGCTTACTCATTTTTTCTCGCTATCGTCCTTGTCTTCATGTCTGAATTTTACTAGATTGAAAGCCTGCCCTCCTGTTGACTGTCAGCAGCGGCAGAAGTCACTCCAGGAGCTAAACATGATGACAGCCAGTGCACATCTACTTTCCCAACAGCAAGATAGTTATTCAGAAAGGCGTAATGCCCGCGCACCAGATTTTATCCTGATGCAGCTTGATCCCCGCGACGTCATAGAAGGAGTAATGTTAGAAGGAGGTTTTCAATCCGAAGATGCGCCGTCGGCAGGTAATATGCGTGAGCATTGCCCCCACTGCAGCAGCGTGCAATTACAACTGATACTGCGCTATAAATTCGTCAAGCGCTCCCACCTGTTTTGCAGCAGTTGCACACGCTGCTATGATGCCCTGTATCCAGACGGTACTTCGGCACTGGCATTGAGTGCGATGTCGCTGGTGTGAGGGAAACGATATAGCAAGCCCCAGATAAAAACGGCATTTCCTCACAAAAGGAAATGCCGCTCTATTTAAGTTGGCCTTTCAGACCAGACTTACACCACCGTCTGCAAGCGCATGGCAACGCTCATGTCGCCTGTTACCTTAAGTTTGCCCATCATGAAACCATTCATAGGATTCAATTGACCAGTCAGCAAGGCTGCCAGGTTTTCCAGAGAAATTGTGATGGTGCAGCCAGCTTCGTTGTTTTCATTACTGACTGTATTTGGTGTCACCAGCGCATCAACAAATACCACGCCTTCATCACCGCAATCAAACTTCAGGGTGGCATTCAAACCACTATCATCACCAACTTTAGCGCGTATCGCTTCTGTGCAAGCTTGCAGATCCATGAATTACTCCAGAAAAAATATAAACGACTTGCAATGTATCACGGCAGGCTTTCGAGGGACAATACTAGAACTCATTTCAAGATACAAGTCAGCATCCAGTAGTAAGTATTTCTGAAAATACGGATATCGCGCACGGCAGGGCCAAATTTCTTGCGCAGTGCACTATCAGTAGGGAAATTCTTGAGTATCTCTACCCTGCTGCCATCTTCCTGCTTGCGTAACTGGAAGGTATTGCCTTCGAGGTCAGTGCGGGCGACTACCGTGCTACTGCCTTCTACATAATTATTGTCGATCAGGACCAGGGTAGTGCCTTTACCCGTCACCTTGCTCAGGTGGCCTAGCAAACTGGTTTGATCATCACGCATGACATGTGACCAGAAAAAACCGGCAAAGCAAGTTGTGTATTGGTCTGCCGTGGCTGCGGGCAAGTCATGCAAGTCAGCCAGGGCAAATTGCACTTTACCTTCAGGGTAAGACTTAGCCTGAGCCACGTCCAGCATGGGCTGGTTATAATCAGTTGCCACGACGCTTGCTGCCACAGGGGCAAAACGCTCAGTCCAGTAGCCTGTACCGCAAGCCACTTCCAGCACGCGCTGGTCTTTCAATACATCGAGGACTTTGCCCTGAATTTCGCGCAAGTCTTGCTGACGCTCGGGTTTTTGGTAAACCTTTTCCAGGGTCTGTGCACGTTGCGCATAGTATTCGCGCATTTTATTTTCACTCATTTTTATCTTTCAACAGAAAATCAACCAGCTCAACAAATCCCTCGCCGTATTGGGCCTGACAAACATAAGCCGGATGGGCTTCAAATCTGTCCAGATATTTGTAGATATTTGCCACCCCAACTGAAAGCGGGTAATGGGCAAACATACTGGCATCATTGGCAGAATCACCAATAAATACATAAGTCGTTTTTGCGACATCATCGCTGACGCCAAATACTTCATGCAGCACCCGCTGGCTCATGCTTTGCTTGCTGAAGGGCGCAACCGAGGCATGGGCATGGATGCTACTGGTGGTGGCATGCAAACCATGTTCATGGATCAGGGCCACGACCTCATTCAATTGTGACAGCGGTATCGCAGGAATATTTTCCGCTATATCAAAAGCCAGATCACCTATACGTTGCGAGGCATCGGCAGCTGGCAATACATTCGGAAAATGCCTTTGCATGATGTCGACAAAGTCCAGCAAACGTTGTCTGTGTTGCTGACGGGTTTGGGCATCAGCATAGAACATGGACTGCTGCCTGCCATCCCCACCCAGCCAAAACGCACTTGCACCATTCTCAGCAATGACAGCATCAAAATCACATAAGCGTAACAAAGGCAAGGTCCAGTAAGTTGGCCGCCCTGTCACGGCTATTCGCCGCAAACCCGCAGTTTTTGCCCGGTCAAGTGCGGCCAGAGCTGCTACTGTCAGCTTGCCGTGGCTACTGAAGGTATCGTCAATATCCGTCAATATGCCGCGCACTTGCCTGCGATGCTCTGCAGGCCAGGCACTCAGTGCCTGCATGCTCATAAATCGTAGGTATCCTTATTGCCCTGCATGACATTGTCTATCATTTTACGGTTCAGGGTAGGATTCAGTAATTCTATAAAAGTATAAATATAACTGCGCAGGTAAGCACCCTGCTTGATCGCTACCCGTGAAATGTTCATGCCAAACAAATGACCAACCGGTATGGCACGTAAATTCTTGTCGCGTTCGGCATCAAAGGCCATACCTGCAATAATACCAACGCCCATGCCTAGCTCCACATAAGTCTTGATGACGTCGGCATCAATGGCTTCCAGCAAGATATCTGGTTTCAGATTCCGGATCTGGAAGGCATGATCTATCTTGCTGCGGCCAGCAAAGGCAGCATCATAGGTAATCAATGAATAATTGGCAATTTCTTCCAGGCTGATATTCTTTAACTTCAGCAAGGGATGCTCGACCGGAACAACGACGACATGCTCCCATTGGTAGCATGGCAAGGAAATCAGACCATCAAAGCCAGCGATGGCTTCCGTTGCAATGGCAATATCAGCCTGGTCACGCATGACCATTTCGGCAATTTGCTTGGGATTGCCCTGCAACAGTGACAACCTTACCTTGGGATACTTTTGCATGAAGGCCTGCACGACCTTGGGCAAGGCATAGCGCGCTTGGGTATGGGTGGTGGCAATGGTAAAGCTGCCACTGTCCTGAGCTGCAAATTCCTTGCCTATGCGTTTAAGTCCGTCAATTTCTTGCATGATGAGTTCAACTGACTTCAACACTGCCCTGCCCGGCTCGGTGAGACCACGTATGCGCTTGCCATGACGGGTAAAAATATCGACGCCCAACTCTTCTTCAAGTTCAATAATTGCCTTGGAAACACCGGGCTGCGACGTAAATAAGGCCTTGGCAGCCTCAGTCAGATTAAAATTCTGTCTTACAGCTTCGCGTACAAAGCGCAATTGATGTAGGTTCATGGGTAGTTTTTGTAATAGCGAGGATAATCTCTTATGCAATTAGACCTAGGTTAGCATCGTTTGATATGCATACGCTAGTATATAGACCCTGAACCAAGAATTCCATGTTTCCACCAATTACCACATGCTTAAATCACTTTTACTGCTAGTTTTTAGTCTTGTCAGTTGTTTGCTGACCCCTACCCTCTCGTATGCAGAGAGCATTACCGTGCAAGCAACACATGTAAAGCAGCCCAAAATTTGCCTTGCATTGTCGGGCGGCGGCGCACGTGGCTTTGCCCACTTGGGCGTACTTAAGGTGCTGGAAGAACTACGCATCCCAATAGACTGCATTGCCGGCACCAGCATGGGTGCGGTAGTAGGAGGCCTGTATGCAGCAGGTTTCTCGGCCAGCGAAATCGAAGCCAGGCTGGATACTCTGAAACTCAATGACATCGCCCTCGACAGAGTAGAGCGACGTTTCCTGCCGCAAAGCGTCAGAGAAGAGGACGAGCAATATCCTTTGGGAGCTACCCTGGGCCTGAGTTCCAACGGTGTAAGATTACCCGCAGGCGTCGTCCAGGCCAGCCAGTTTCTTGAAATATTACAGAACTGGACTGCCCATCTACAGCCGGACATAGAATTTGACAGCCTGCCCATCCCCTTCCGCACTCTGGCGACCGATATGGAAACCGGTAAAATGGTCGTCTTTACCAAGGGGCATCTGCATAAAGCCATACGGGCCAGCATGGCAGCACCAGGAGTATTTGCCCCTATTGAGATAGATGGCAAATTATTATCAGATGGCGGCCTGGTCAGAAACTTGCCCGTGGATATTGCAAAAAAAATGGGCGCTGATGTAGTGATCGCCGTGAATATAGGCACACCTCTGATGCCTCGCGATCAGTTACTGACCTTGTTCAATGTCAGCCAGCAAATGGTTAATATCCTGACCGAGCAAAATGTGGAAGCGCAAAAGGCTTTGCTTGGTCCGAATGATTTGCTGATAGAACCCAGCATGGGCAATATCAGTTTCATGGATTTCGCCAGGTCAAAAGAAGCTGTGCTGATCGGTGAAAAAGCCACCCGCTCCATGGATGCCAAGCTGGCAGCCTATAGCCTGCCAGCAGAAATCTATGCCATCAGACATGAGATACGCCTGAACCCACAACTACCGCCAATCAAAATACAATTTGTCGATGTGGCTACCAATGGCGCAGTTCCTGAGAGCGATATCCGGCGTCAATTGGATATACGCACAGGCCTTGAATACAAGGCTGAAGACATCAACCGTAAGCTGGCCATACTCAACAATGCCCGTGAATTTGACAGTGTCAATCATGAACTGGTGGAGCGCGATGGCGAGTACGGCATACGCGTGAATGCCTATGGCCGTAACTGGGGCCCGCACTTCCTGCGCTTTGGTCTGGCACTTTCAAGCGGATTTGCAGGCACGGGCGGCTTCAAGCTACAGGTTGGACATAGACGCCCCTGGTTGACTGAGGGCGGACTTGAGTGGCGCAACGATCTTGAATTTGGCAACAGCATCAAGTTCCATACAGAATTACGACAGCCCTTGTTTGAACGCGAAGGTATGTACCTTGCACCATTTGCACAAGTCGGGCAAAACAACCGAAACTTATATAATGGCGATACCCGCATTGCCGAATACAATGTCCGCAGTGACAAACTGGGCCTGGATGTAGGTTTTCGCCTGGGCGAACAAAGCATACTAGGCGAAGCCAAGGTAGGTTTGAATTTCAACCACTATCGTGTACGCCCCAAGATTGGCGGACTATTGTATGCCAATGGAGATGGTAGTGTGGTTGCTGATTCCTTGCCCAGCGCTGACCTGCAGCAATTCGGCGTCAAGACGGCAATCGTAATTGACCAGCTTAGCGATACCAGCTTCCCTCGTTATGGCTATAAATTCGATGCCAACGCTTTTCTGGGAACCAATCGCGCACGCAAAAATTACCAGGAAGTCGCTGTCAATACAACCTGGGCGAATAGCTTCAATAATCACAGCATCAACCTGAAACTGAATGCGGCTGGGCTACTACAGACAGACACCGAAATACGTGGTGTCGGATCAACGCTGGGTGGCTTCCAGCAATTGTCAGCCTATCAGCCAGACCAGTTCACTGGCAACTATATGCTCTACGGCAGCGTGACATATTTGCTGCGTGCCGTGAAGTTTGACCTGGCTGGGCAAAGCCTGTTCTTGGGCACATCGCTGGAGGCAGGCAATGTCTGGAACAAGAGTGGAGATATTTCCTTGCAGTCGTTACGCAAAAGCGCCAGTCTGTTTGCTGGCTTCAATAGTTTTATGGGCCCTATATACCTGGGCTTTGCCCTTGGTCAGGGTGGTGCCAGAAATGTCTTTTTCCAGCTAGGCAGACAATAGAAAAGCTGGCTCATTTCTTCCGAAGTGAGCGCGTCCTTCTTATTTCTTAAAGCTGGAAACAGGTTTCAACCACCATACGCATAGACAAATTTCCCGCCCTGGATCTTGCCCATGACACGCGAGCGCTGGTCCAGTCCTACATGGTCAGTCGCACTCATATTGATCACCCCCTGAGGCACGACCAGGTCTTTGGTTTTTTCCAGCGCAGTGCGCAAGGCGAGTCGAAATGCCTTGCTGCCCGGCTGTGCAGTTTTCAAGGCAAGGGGAATTGCATTCGCCAGTAATATGTATGCACCCCAGGCATCGCCAGCAAACTGCGTTGCGCTGCCAGCACCATAGGCGGCCTCATATTGCCGCACAAAATCAGTAGAGACTTTTTTCACCACATGTTTTTCAGGCAATTGCCAAGCCACCACGGCTGGTCCGGTAGGGAATAAAGTACCCTCGACATCCTTGCCGCCCAGCTTTAAAAACTCAAGACTGGCGATACCATGAGTCTGGTAAATCTGTGACTTGTAACCACGCTCTATCAGGGTCTTTTGCGGCAAGACTGCAGGCGTGCCTGAACCAGCAATGAGCACCGCATCCGGCTTGGCTGCCATCATCTTCAAAACCTGCCCTGTAACGCTGGTATCGGTACGGGCGAAACGTTCATTGGCCACGACCTTGATATGCCGCAGCTCAGCCAGTTTGGAAAATTCACGCCACCAGCCTTCACCATACGCGTCAGCAAAACCGATGAAGGCTACCGTCTTTACGCCATGGTCAGCCATATGTTGCGTCAATATGGTAGTCATGTGAGTATCATTCTGTGGCATCTTGAAAGCCCAGGCACGCTTGGCATCCATGGGTTCAACGATACTGGCCGATGCTGCCAGGGTAATCATGGGCGTTTCGTTTTCTGCCACTGTTTCCAGCATTGCCAATGCACTGGGCGTCGTATTTGGGCCAACGATGACATCAACCTTTTCTTCTGTGATGAGCTTGCGCGCATTCTTTACTGCAATGCCGGGATCGCTAGCGTCATCCAGCAGGATGTACTCCACTTTCTTGCCGCCAATCTCTTTCGGCCACAGCATGATGGCATTTTTGGATGAAGCACCGATAGCTGCTGCCGGACCCGTCGTTGACAGATTAATGCCCACCCGTATTTGCGCCTGCGCTGCCAGGCTACTCAGGCTCAAAGCGGTGACAACAGCAGTACGCAAGGAATAAGAAAAGATCAAAGACATGCTGTGCTCCAGAACAGGTTTTTCAGGATATTGGATTGATTTCAACCCATGTTTACAAGTCAGGTTCAGCCACGCTCTGATCTATCGCCCCAAAGATGGATTTACCATTTTTATCCAGCATTTCTATCTTGATGCTGTCACCATATTTCATAAAAGGAGTAACAGGCTCGCCGACAGCGATCATTTCCAATGCGCGTTTTTCAGCGATGCAGCTATAGCCTTTGCTTGCATCCTTGTTCGAGACTGTGCCAGAACCGATGATGGTGCCTGCTCTCGCATTCCTGGTTTTGCACAAATGCGTGATCAATTGCGGGAAGGAAAACACCATATCCACACCTGCATTGGGTTGCCCGACCAGCATGCCGTTGACACTGGAGCGGAGTGCCAGATTGACTTTACCACCTTTCCAGGCCTCACCCAGCTCGTCTGGCGTCACTGCCACTGGTGAAAAACTGGACGCCGGTTTGGACTGAAAAAAGCCAAAGCCTTTCGCCAATTCTGCCGGGATCAGGTTGCGCAGGGACACATCATTCACCAGCATCAGCAGGCGTATGTAGTCACCTGCATGCTGCACCTTGACACCCATGGGCACGTCCCCAGTCACAACAGCAATTTCACTTTCAAAATCGATGCCCCACTCCTCAGAACCCGTAACAATATCGTCACATGGGCCGATGAAGTCATCGCTACCGCCCTGATACATCAGGGGGTCATGCCAGAAACTGTCAGGCATCTCGGCATTCCTGGCCTTTCGCACCAACTCCACATGATTGACATAGGAAGAGCCATCTGCCCACTGATAGGCACGCGGCAATGGGGCCATGCAGTTTTTTGGTTCAAAATCAAAACTATAGGCTGCACGCCCTGCATTGAGGCGGTTATATAATTCTTCTAGCTGTGGCTGGATAAAATTCCAGTCATCCAGCGCGCGCTGCAAGGTCGGCGCTATGCCGTCAGCGATGGCCGCAGTCTTTAAATCACGGGCCACCACTACTAGCTGCCCATCCCGCGAACCGTCTTTGAGTGTTGCAAGCTTCATAAATCCTCTGTATTGATCAGGTATTTTACGATTTTACCTGAAGGGCTCATCTAATTTGTCAGGAAACTGACAGGCACAACGACCAATGACCAATTTACTTAGCAGAACGGCGCGATTTTAGGTATGCTAAAACTTGGAACCGCTGTTGCCCGCCTCCCTCAATCTGATCTGTACAGGAATTGCAGCCATGAACTTCAATAATCTTAAAATCAGGGTACGTCTCAGCTTTGGCTTTGGTATGACTTTGCTAACCATGTTGTTCATGGTCGTCATCAGCGTAGTGAGATTGAATGACATTGCCGATCACAATAAACAAATCCTGGAAAATGATGCGGTCGGTGTCGCCAGTGCACTGGAGATCTCTGCCCTGATACAGGAAAACGGCAGCCGTACTCTGGAGTTGTTTATTACACCAGACCAGAATGCCCGCACTGGCCAATATACTGCTATTGATGCGAACAAGAAAAAAATAAGTGCTCTGATTGAAACATTAAAGAGACTTGCCTTGACCCCAACAGAAAAAGAGGCTGTTGAAAAACTGACCGCATCCAATGCAGCATTTGTCACGGCTTTCAGTAAGACTGGGGATCTGATCGAGCTGGATCAAAAAGATGAAGCCGTCGCCATGATGGGAAAATCCACCTTCCCTGCATTAAAGCAATCTCTGATCGATATAGACAAGCTCAGCACCATAAAAAAAACGGACATGAATGCCAATGGCGAGGAGATCAAAAATATCATCATGTTCTCGCGCAATCTGATGATCGTTCTGGGTATCATCGCCCTGCTTCTCAGTGCCGCTTTCGGTGCCTGGATAGCGCGCTCGATCACTGGCCCACTGGATGAGGCTGTCAAAGTTGCTACCAAGGTTGCCAATGGGGATTTGACAGGCCGTATAGAAGTACGCTCGCGTGATGAAACCGGGCAATTGCTTAGTGCCCTGGCAGATATGAATAATAGCCTGGTCATGACCATCAGTCAGGTGCATAACAGTACAGAGATGATCTCTACTGCATCAGGCGAAATTGCTTCTGGCAATGCAGATTTGTCCAGCAGGACAGAATCCCAGGCCAGCTCACTGGAAGAAACCGCATCCTCGATGGAAGAATTGACTTCTACTGTCAAACAAAACGCAGACAATGCACGTCAGGCTAATCAACTGGCGATCTCTGCCACAGAAGTTGCCACCAAGGGTGGTCATATCGTCAGCCAGGTCGTCAATACCATGGGCTCTATCAAGGATAGCTCGGGCAAAATTGTCGACATCATCGGGGTGATTGACGGCATCGCCTTCCAGACAAATATCCTGGCTTTGAATGCGGCGGTAGAAGCCGCCCGCGCAGGTGAACAAGGCCGTGGCTTTGCAGTGGTTGCGGCCGAAGTCAGGAACCTGGCACAGCGCAGCGCCAGCGCTGCCAAGGAAATCAAGACTCTGATTGATGACTCTGTTGAGAAAGTCAATCAGGGAAACAAGCTGGTTGAAGATGCTGGCATGACCATGGATGAAATCGTCACATCCATCAAGCATGTAGCCGACATCATGAGTGAAATCACCGCTGCCAGCCAGGAACAAAGTGCAGGCATAGAACAAGTCAATCTTGCCATCGCTCAAATGGATGAAATGACACAGCAAAACTCAGCCCTGGTTGAGCAGGCAGCGGCAGCAGCCGAGAGCATGCAAGAACAAGCTGGCGCTCTTGCGCAGGCCGTCAGCGTTTTCAAGCTTGACAGTGTAGTCAATAGCAAAAATGCTTCTCAGCCCGCCCTTGCCGTCAATAAGGTCCGCAGCAAACCGCCAACAACGACCACCTTAAAAATCAGCAAGGCACCTATAGCAAGCAAATCCGCACAAAAACCGGCTGCAAAAACGTCGAGCATGGAAAAGCCACCCGCTGGCGGCAACGATGATTGGGAAGAGTTTTAATCTCAAGTACGATTGGTTATATTCAAAAAAAAGCACAATTTCCTAAAGAGACTGTGCTTTTTTTGAAAATTGCAGGCAGATCATACCGACAAATCAACCTGCTGCAAGCTATGCGCCCTGCCATCCTCACTCAGCCAGATACCAGAAGAACGAAGCTGTCCATCAGATTGATTTTGCGTATTATTCAAAGCGAACTCTGTGCTCACATTGCCCAGATACAGCGCACCCACATTGGCTTGTTTCAAGCTTTGCAACTGATCTTTGCCGCTACTGTCCTTAGTCCAAACTTTTAATTTGTCAAAGACCGCATCGTTTTCATCTATCCAGTGATTGCCATCGCTATCATAGGCGGACAGCTCAGAAAACCCATTACCCGTGCCGGGTCCAAACAACTCACTGCCATTATTGATCTTGCCATCATTGTTTTTGTCCAACGCAAGAAAGCCAGCACCTTTAACAAAAGATATGTTCTCTTTTTTACCATCGCCATTTAAATCAAAGGAAAATTTCTGCGATGTTAATTGCGCAGAATGGCCATCAAAATTGATTACCAGAGGATCAACTTTCTTGCCATCACCCAGCCTGATATTCGTGCTGCTTTCTTCGTGATAGCTACGGTTGAGCTGGAATGACAGATCAAAACTGATTTCTCTATTGTCCGCCGTCACGATCTTTCCACTGGCCTGAAAAGAGGTTTGCTCGGTTTCGGTATAAGAATGATGTGTGTCTATTTCCACACCCCACCCGGCTTGTTTAGGCCCGGTCGCCTGGGCGGGCGTTACCGCCTCAGTTGGCACTGGCCGCGCGGCCGCTGGTGCTGGCGCATCACTCTGCTGTATATCCGCACTGCTCAAGAGATTGATTTTCTTACCTGTCATCAATTCCACGAGATATCTGATCAGGCGTATGCGGGGATCATTCTCTGCTTCATCACTGGCTTGCTGAACTGCCTCAGCCGCAGATGCAGCGGAAGCGGTTCCTGTCGGCGCGGCCTGCGCAGCCCAGCCCGCATCTGAGATTCTTACATTCGTCGAAGCGTCCCTCGTATTGGCTGGCAATCTGATACTGCTGCCTTCAAAATCCGGGCGCTTATTGCCGACCCAGGCACGCAATCTTTCTTGCGTCTCCATTGTCGTTGTCGCTGCATGTTGTGATGACAGAGAAATATCCGACGATGCAATTTTCATGATGCGCTCCAGCCATGGGCCGTTAAACCAACAAAAACCTGGAACACATACCAGCAAACATTGCATTTTCAAGACACGACAACGGTCCTCGCGGCTTCTGTGACAGGACGCGATCACGCATGGCTTGTCTGCCCAATATCTGTTCCATCCGCACGCATTTCGAAAGCCTTGAACATTCAAATGGAATATGCGTGATCTACACAGGTAACGGTAAAAGAACAAAAAGCTTTATGAAAAAAACGGCAATATGCCAGTTTTTTTTGACTCGTTTCTGCCCGCACGGGAACTGCCACACGTTGTCCAGAGTCATAGCAAACTCGTGCGCGCATAGTGGTATGCTTGCAAACTATTTTATTTTTTCATTTTCTGGAAAGTCTTATGCTCAAGTTGCGCCTTTTAACTAGTGTCCTGATTTCTGCTGGCGTACTTAGTTGCACCAGCGTTATGGCGGCGAGTGACACTGCCTCAGCTAAAGACAAACATGCTGTAGTTGCACAATCGGGGCTGCAAGGAAATCTAAAACAAAGCCAGCAACTGAGTAAGCTTGCAGATGAATACTATGACAAGCAGGCTGCTTACGATCCCCTGGAGGCGACCTATAACGGTGACACTCGCTATGATGACAAGCTGCCCATGAACTTGTCGCAAGCAGTACGCGCCAAACAAGTCGCCATGTGGAAGGATATTTCCAGCAAATTGGCAGGTATCAAACGTGAGCAATTATCGGCAACAGATGCTGTCACCTATGACTGCCTGGACTACGAACTCAAAGCCAATCTGGACATGGCAAAATTTGATGATCATCTTTTACCGATCAATCAGATGGAAAACGTGCCAGTGACCCTGGCCCACTTTGCCTCGGGACAGAGCGCGCAGCCCATGAAAACGGTGAAACACTACGAAGTCTTTCTGCGTCGTCTGGTGCAATTGCCAACATGGATGGGACAGGCCACCAGCAATATGCGGGAAGGTGTGAAGCGCGGCATCGTCCTGCCAAAGGCATTGGTCAGCTCGGTCCTGCCCCAGTTTGCGCAACTGGTGACTGATAAAGTCGAAGATCATGCCTATTTTGCACCAATCAAGAATTTCCCCAATGGCTTCAGTGAGGCTGAAAAGCAACGTCTGAGCAAGGAATACAAACAGGTTCTGACAAAGAAAGTCTTGCCTGCCTTGCGTCAGTTTAACCAATTCCTGACCCAGGATTATCTTGCTGCCAGCCGCAACAGCAGTGGTTTCAGCGCCTTGCCAGGGGGTGATGTCTGGTATCGTGCCCTGGTACGCGACCAGACCACAACCAGTCTGGACCCTGAAACCATCCATGCCCTGGGCTTGAAAGAAGTGGCACGCATACAAAGTGAATTTGTCGCCCTTGGCCCCAAGTTGGGTTACAGCGGTGAACCGGCAGGTTTGCCTGCCTGGATAGATACACAAAAACAGTATCGCCCCTACAAGACTGAAGCTGAGGTGCTTGATGGTTATCGACAAATAGAAAAGATGGTCAATGCCAAGTTGCCTGAACTGTTTAACAAGGTGCCCAAGGCCGCACTGGATATCCGTGCAGAACCAGAAATCAGCCGCGAGACTGCATCTGACCATTATACTCAGCCTGCCATAGATGGTTCGCGCCCAGGCGTATTCTGGGCCGTCATCAACAATCCGGCCGACTATAGCACCGTCGGTATGAAAACCCTGTACTTGCATGAGGGCCAGCCTGGCCACCATTTCCACTTGGCAACATTACAGGAATTGGACATCCCCAAGTTCCGCAAGTTTGGTGGCAATAATGCCTATACCGAAGGCTGGGCACTGTATGCTGAAACCCTTGGTAAAGAGATGGGTTTGTTTGAAAATGATCCTGCTGCTTACCTGGGTCATCTGACGGATGAACTATTGCGCGCCACGCGCCTGGTGGTTGACACTGGCCTGCATACCAAGGGCTGGACACGTGAACAAGCTATCCAGTATCAACAGACAACACTGGGTTACAGCGAAGCCGTTTCCCGCCAGGCAACGGAACGCTATATGGCTTGGCCAGGGCAAGCCCTCGGTTACAAGATAGGCTCATTGAAAATCGTTGAACTCAGACAAAAAGCGAGTAGCATCCTGGGCAAGCGCTTTGATCTGCGTCAATTCCATGATGTCATACTCAGCGATGGCACACTGCCCCTGGCATTATTGGAAGCTAAAGTAAATAAGTGGATAGACAGCCAAAAGACAAATTGAGCAAGTTTGGATTTATTTTCTATCGCTTGATTGACCTGCAACACTATCTGAAGCAGAATGAAATCATGTGAATTCATTCTGCAAAAACAGGCAATGAATAGAACCCAGGACTGGACTTATTAAGCAAAAGACAAGATAAGCCCTTTGCTGACCGACTGGGTGTTCATTGCACCCACCATATGTTTGTTTAACGTGTGCAAAAGACATAGCGATGAATAAAATCGATGCGCTCAACAGCATAGCTGAACAAGCCAAACGGGGAGAACTGATTTTCCCGACGAATGTTGCGGCTTCCCTCAAGATACAACAAACCCTGGACGACCCTGAGTGCAGTATCGAAACTGCAAGCAAGCTGGTTCTGAATGAGCCCTTCCTGGCTGCCCGCATGGTTGCCATTGCCAATTCGGCAGCTTACAACCGTGGCAATGATGTCACCAACGTCAAGGCAGCCATTAGCCGCTTGGGCTTCCGCACGCTGCGTGCCGTGGTCGCCTCGTTGGTAGTACGGCAGTTGGCTGGCACCAGCAAAAACAAGCAATTGCTGGCCATGACCAATAAGTTGTGGGAGCATACCGCCCAGGTTGCAGCGCTATCGCGCGTGATAGCGCGACGCATCACCAAGCTGGACCCGGACACTGCCATGTTTGCCGGTATTGTGCATGAAGTAGGCAATTTTTACTTGCTGTCACGTGTCGATGAGTTTCCATCCCTGCTGGAACGTGACGAGCCTGCACCAGACTCCAGCCTTGATGATTTGCCTTCTTTCACTGATACCATCATCGACCGCGAATCAACCGAATCGCAGATAGGCGCAGCCGTCATCAAGAGCCTGATGCTGCCACAAGCCGTGGTTGAGGCGGTTGAAGCCCTGTGGTTCGGCTTGCGTGCCATGCCGCCAGAAACTCTTGGAGATACCTTGTTGTTGGCGAATGAACTGGCAACTACGCATTCACCTATGGATATCCATTCGTATGCGGAAGAGTCTGAACAGTGTTCTTCAGAAATTGATTTCGTTGTCGGCGATGGCACACTCAATAGCATCCTGGAAGAGTCGGAAGAAGAAGTGAAAACCCTGGCAGCAGCCCTGCAACTCTGAACTTGCTCTGAACCTGTCTGTGTGCAAAACCAAAGGGAGCAAATGCTCCCTTTGGTTTTGTGCCTAATTGTTAATACTCAAGCCGTCAGCGCTGCCTGAATTTGCTGCAAGGAAGAAGGGTCTTCTATCGTCGTCAAATCCCCAGCTTCACGTCCTTCGCAAATCGCCTGTATGGATCGGCGCAGCAACTTACCGGAGCGGGTTTTCGGCAACATGCTGACAAAATGCACACGTGACGGTCTTGCAACTGCCCCTAGCTGCTTGTCAACCACACTCATGACCTCGGCTTCCAACGCCCGCTTTTGTTCTGGCGTTTCAGCCAGTTCAGGATTTTTGAGTATGGCAAAAGCCACAGCCACTTGGCCCTTTAGCTTATCTTCCACACCCACCACCGCCACTTCAGAAATTTGTGGATGGCTGGAAATGCTCTCTTCTATCTCACGGGTACCCAGCCTGTGCCCTGCAACATTGATGACATCATCGGTGCGGCCAAGGATGAAGTAATAGCCATCAGCATCCCTGATGCCCCAGTCAAAGGTTGAATATAATTGCTCATGCGAGAAATTGGACCAGTAGGTATTTACAAAACGCTGGTCGTCGCCATACACGGTTTGCATGCAACCTGGTGGCAACGGCCCTTTGATAGCAACTACACCTTTTTCATTGGCTGCACATTCTGCACCCGTGTTTTCATTGATGATGCGTACGTCATAACCGTACATGGCTACTCCTGGACTACCGAGGCGGGTGGCG
Source organism: Undibacterium sp. (assembly GCF_030683615.1). Taxonomy (NCBI): domain Bacteria; kingdom Pseudomonadati; phylum Pseudomonadota; class Betaproteobacteria; order Burkholderiales; family Oxalobacteraceae; genus Undibacterium; species Undibacterium sp. Next base: position 36,401 of record NZ_JAUXQE010000036.1, on the reverse strand, counting down.
GTCTGCTCAACGCCACGCGCGACCGACAATATGGGCCAGCCAGTCTCGGTTTGCCAGTAATTGTCGACAATGGGCACGCCAAGCTCGGTTGCTATCCAGCTTGAAGTAGTTTCATCAAGCGGCTCACCTGCCAGGTAAAGAGCTTTGAGCGAGGACAAATCATATTTGCGCATTAGCTCAGGCGGATGCTTTTTCAAGACGCGCACTGCAGTCGGCGCCGAGAACATACGCGTGACCTTGTATTTCTCGACGATGCTCCACCAGATGCCAGCATCAGGGCGTATAGGCGTACCTTCATACATGATGGTGGCCATACCAGCAATTAACGGACCATAGACGATGTACGAGTGACCCACCACCCAGCCTATGTCCGAAGTCGCAAAATAGGTTTCTCCCGGCTTGCCGCAGAAAATATGCTTCATCGACGACGCCAGCGCCACTGCATAACCACCGACATCACGCTGCACACCTTTGGGCTTGCCCGTCGTACCCGAGGTGTACAAGACGTAGGACATGACGTTTGATTCCAGCCAGGTTACAGGTACTTGTGCATCCAGATGCTGCGCTCTGGCTGTCGCATAATCAACATCACGCCCGGCCACCAACTTCATTTCGTCCAGACCGCGATTCACCAGCAAGACATGTGCAGGTTTGTGCTCAGCCAAGGCTATGGCCTCATCCAGCAAGGGTTTATATGGCACAGCTTTACCACCTCGCATGCCAGCATCAGCCGATACCACCAGTACAGGCTTCGCATCATCAAGCCGCGTACCCAGGCTCTTTGAAGCAAAACCACCAAACACGACGGAATGCACGGCACCTATGCGGGCGCAGGCGAGCATGGCAAACGCCGCTTCGGCAATCATGGGCATGTAGATCAACACCCTGTCGCCCTGCTTGACACCCAGGCTAAGCATGATGGCAGCCATGCGCTGCACTTCTGCATGCAACTCGGTAAAACTATAAGTTTTTTCGATATTGGTTTCAGTAGAAATGGCGATCAGCGCGGGCTGGTCTGCCTGGGTAGCCAGCCAGCGATCGACAGCGTTATGGCAGAGATTGGTTTCACCGCCGACATACCATTTGGCAAATGGTGGTTTGCTATGATCCAACACCTGATCATAAGGCTTGTGCCAGTCTATCAGTTTGGCTTCCTGGTCCCAGAAAGCTTCGGGCGCTTGTATGGATTTTTGATAAAAAGCAGCATAAGACATGGTATCTCCTTCATTTTATTATCACTGGAACCGCATTTTTTACAATTTACAATCAGGACTCAGGCAAAGCCGCTCCTGCGCTGTCGCGCCCGAGGACTGAATTCCACCCATCTAAACAAGTACATGATCGCCATCTTGGTGATGGCACTGACCGTCGCCAAAAACAATAAAGGCCAACCAGTCTGCAAACCCATGGCAAAGGCAAACAAGATCGTCGTCACATCCATGGCCAAAATGAACTGGCTCATTTTCAACGAGACCGCGCCGGTTTTACCAGACTTCCAGATCAGACTGATCTGATGCGCATATCCCTGGGCCAAAAACAGGGTAACCAGCACGATCAGGCTTTGAGAAACCTCGCGACCTTCATCTATAAAAGTTCCATCAAAAACCCTGCTGATCATCAGCCCCGACAAGGCCAGGAACATGATGACTGCCGCCATCATGGAAGAAGCAAAAGCAAGTTTGGTCTTGCGGTCTGTATAAATTTCCCACAACAAAACCAGTATCAGCATCGCTGCTATCATCCTCGGCCAGACAATGAAATGATTGAATGGCCGTATGGAATAACCATAAACAAAGAATGAGCAATACGCCAGGAAGCTGACAGTGAACTGGTTTAAGGACAGCAAGTCAGTCGGCTTTTCGCTCTCACTACCATTCACTCCAAGCGCTGTCCGTGCCGCAGCCTTTCTATCCCAAACCATCTTCACCTGTGACCAGATCCCGTACAGGCTGATCAGTATAAAGATGGAGTTCAAACTGCCGGCGAGGGTGTACCACATGCTTATCCTTCATTTCACAGTTTTTTTGCACAAAAATCCGGGCGCAAACCTGCCATGCACTCAGGTGCTTCCACCTGAGTGTTGGTTATGTTTATCTTGAATTACTTTGCTTGCTGCAGGCTTACCAGGCACGCCAACAGCCAAAAAAGAATCAGAAGCCGCCACCGGGTATGCGTACCCAACCTTCCATGAGCACACGTGCGCTGCGGCTCATGATGGCCTTGGTGACACTCCATTCGCCGTTGACTTGCGTCGCTTCTGCGCCCACCCGCAAAGTGCCGGATGGGTGACCAAAACGCACCGCAGTGCGTGTACCACCGCCAGCAGCCAAATTCACGAGGGTGCCGGGGATTGCTGCCGCAGTACCGATAGCCACGGCTGCTGTCCCCATCATCGCATGATGCAGCTTGCCCATGGACAGGGCACGTACCAGCAAATCGATATCCGCTGTCTGGACTTGTTTGCCGCTGGACGAAGTGTAGTCAGCAGCCTTGGCAACAAAAGCTACCTTGGGAGTATGCTGGCGTTGTGCCGCTTCAGAGATATCCTTGATCAGACCCATACGCAATGCGCCATGCGCACGTATAGTCTCAAACATGGCAAGAGCCTTGGCATCACCATTGATGGCATCCTGCAATTCAGTACCTGTATAGCCTATCGCTTCTGCATTGATGAAGATGGTGGGAATACCGGCGTTGATCATGGTTGCCTTCAGCATACCGACACCCGGTACGTCCAGGTCATCGACCAGATTGCCAGTCGGGAACATCGAGCCACCTGCACCCTCTTCATCGGCTGCCGGGTCCATGAATTCAAGCTGTACTTCTGCCGCCGGAAAGGTGACTCCATCAAGTTCAAAATCACCAGTTTCCTGTACTACCCCTTCGGTCATCGGCACATGGGCAATGATGGTCTTGCTGATATTTTCCTGCCAAACACGTATCGTGGCAATACCGTTTTGAGGCAGACGCTCAGCATCAACAAGGCCAGCACTGATGGCAAAGGCACCGACAGCGGCGGACAGGTTGCCGCAATTGCCGCTCCAGTCAACAAAAGCTTTATCTATAGCCACCTGGCCAAACAGGTAATCAACATCGTGATCTGGCTTGCTACTTTTTGAGAGAATGACAGTCTTGCTGGTGCTTGATGTCGCACCACCCATGCCATCGATCTGCTTGCCATATGGGTCGGGGCTGCCTATCACGCGCAGCAGCAAGGCATCACGTGCTGCGCCTGGCTGTTGCGCAGCCTCGGGCAAATCCTGCAGGCGAAAAAACACACCCTTGCTGGTGCCGCCGCGCATATACGTCGCCGGGATTTTGATCTGTGGAAGATGGGCCATAGTCTTAAATTCTTTAAAATTTGATTCAGAGGCAGCACTACTCAATCAAGAGTAGTGCTAGCACGCAGTGTCAATAAAACTCATGCAGCCTTGGCAGACTCCAGGAAGTCCTGTGCAAAACGCTGCAAGACACCACCGGCTTCATAAATCGACACTTCTTCTGCCGTATCGAGGCGGCACAGCACAGGCACTGCCACAGATTCACCATTCTTGCGGTTGATGATCAGGGTCAGGGTTGCGCGTGGCATACGCTCACCTATGACATCAAAGGTTTCTGTGCCATCAATGTTCAGGGTCAGGCGGTTCACGCCTGGCAAGAACTCCAGCGGCAAGACACCCATGCCGACCAGGTTGGTGCGGTGTATGCGCTCGAAACCTTCAGCAACAATCACTTCCACACCCGCCAGGCGCACACCCTTGGCTGCCCAGTCACGTGATGAGCCCTGGCCATAATCGGCGCCGGCAATCACGATCAGCGGTTGTTTGCGTTCCATATAAGTTTCTATGGCTTCCCACATGCGGGTGATTTTGCCTTCGGGTTCGATACGGGCCAGTGAACCTGCCTTGACCTTGCCATCTACCACGACCATTTCATTCTTCAAGGTCGGGTTGGCAAAGGTAGCTCGTTGTGCCGTCAAATGATCACCACGGTGGGTCGCATAAGAATTGAAATCTTCCTCCGGCAAACCCATCTTGGCGAGGTATTCACCAGCGGCACTATCGAGCATGATGGCATTTGATGGTGACAGATGATCTGTCGTGATGTTGTCACCCAATACTGCCAGCGCACGCATGCCTTTCATGCTGCGCGCCCCTGCCAATGCACCTTCCCAATATGGTGGGCGGCGGATGTAGGTAGTCTGTGGACGCCAGTCGTACAGGGGACTGACTTTTTCACCGTCATCAACCTGTTTGGCAAACATGGGAATATAAACCTTGCGGAATTGTTCAGGCTTGACGCTGGCAGCGACCACGGCATCGATCTCGGCATCGGTCGGCCAGATGTCTTTGAGTGTCACTGGCTTGCCTTCTGCATCCAGCCCCAGCACATCTTTCTCAATATCAAAACGGATGGTGCCAGCGATGGCATATGCGACCACCAGCGGCGGCGAAGCCAGGAAAGCTTGTTGCGCATACGGATGAATACGACCATCAAAATTACGGTTACCCGACAACACAGCCGTCGCATACAGGTCACGGTCTATGATTTCTTTCTGGATGACAGGATCAAGCGCACCCGACATGCCGTTACAGGATGTGCAGGCATACGCAACCACACCAAAACCCAGTTGCTCCAGCTCAGGCATGAGATTGGCTTCTTCCAAGTACAGGGTCACAGCCTTGGAACCAGGAGCGAGTGAACTCTTGACCCATGGCTTGCGAGTCAGACCCAGCTTGTTGGCATTGCGTGCCAGCAAACCGGCAGCCACCATATTGCGCGGGTTATTGGTATTGGTGCAACTGGTGATAGCGGCGATGATGACGGCACCATCTGGCATCAGACCAGGCTCATTTTCTACCGTGCCGCTGATGCCACGTGCTGCCAGTTCTGAAGTCGGCACACGCTTGTGCGGGTTGGACGGGCCAGCGATGTTGCGCACGACAGAAGACAGATCAAACTTCAGTACGCGTTCATATTCCGCATTCTTCAGTGTATCTGCCCACAGACCAGTTTCTTTGGCATAGGTTTCTACCAGCTTGACCAATTCATCATCGCGGCCCGTGAGTTTCAGGTATTTGATGGTTTGCTCATCGATGTAGAACATCGCAGCAGTGGAACCAAATTCCGGTGCCATGTTGGAAATCGTTGCGCGGTCACCCAGGGTCAGGTGGGATGCACCTTCGCCATAAAATTCCAGGTAAGATGACACGACTTTTTGATTGCGCAAAAACTCTGTCAATGCCAGCACCGTGTCTGTTGCCGTGATACCTTCCTGCGGTTTGCCTGCCAGCTCGACACCGATGATGTCTGGCAAACGCATCCAGGATGCGCGACCCAGCATGACGCTTTCTGCTTCCAGACCACCGACACCAATCGCAATCACTCCCAGCGCATCCACCATGGGTGTATGGCTGTCAGTACCGACCAGGGTATCCGGATAAGCCACACCATCTGTGACTTGCACGACTGGTGACATGCGTTCCAGATTAATCTGATGCAGGATGCCATTGCCGGGCGGGATCACATCGACATTCTTGAATGCCTTTTTTGTCCAGTTGATGAAGTCAAAACGGTCTTCGTTCCGCCTGTCTTCAATTGCACGGTTTTTGTTGAAGGCATCCGGATCAAAACCGCCGCACTCAACAGCCAGCGAATGATCCACCACCAGTTGCGTAGGCACCACAGGATTGACCAAGGCAGGATCCCCACCTTGCAGGGCAATCGCATCGCGCAGACCTGCCAGATCAACCAGCGCAGTCTGACCGAGGATATCGTGGCATACTACACGCGCCGGGAACCAGGGAAAATCAAGGTCGCGCTTGCGTTCAATGAACTGGCGCAGAGAATCGGTGAGCGTAGCCGGGTCACAGCGGCGCACCAGGTTTTCTGCCAGTACGCGTGAGGTGTATGGCAGCTTGTCATAGGAACCTGGCACGATCGCATCGACTGCTTCGCGTGTATCAAAATAGTCCAGTGTAGTGCCTGGTAGTGGCTTGCGGAATTGAGTATTCATGGCTCGCTATTGTCAATATTAGTATTCGATATTCAAGGCAGCTCAGAGTTGTAACTTGAAACCTTCATGTGATGCGGTGAAGCCCAAACTTCCATAGAACCTGTGCGCCTGTATGCGCTTCTTGTCACTGGTCAGTTGAACCAATTGGCAACCACGTTCGCTTGCCAGTTGTATCGCCTGCTTTATGAACCAGTGACCTATGCCCTGGCCACGCAAGTAGCCATCAACCCGCACGCTTTCTATCATGGCGCGGGTAGCGCCTTTCCTGCTCAGGCCAGGGATGAACGTCACCTGCTGCATGGCAATGATGCGGCCATCCAGCTCAGCTACCATCAAGAACTGATTATCGTCGGTTGTTATGCGGTCAAAGGCTTCTGAATAACATGCATCCTCCGAGCCTACGCCTTCACGGTTCTTGCCCAGATCATCATCAGCAATGAGTTCCAGCAGGCGAGGCAGATCTTGCCTCACAGCGCGTCTGGTACTGAGTTTGGACAGGTCTGCCTGCACTTTCATTTTGCAACCTCTGGCTTATTTACTCTCGTTGATTTATTTGCGTTTATTTATTTGCGTTTATTCAAAGGAACAAATTTCAGGTCTTCAGGGCCAACATAATTAGCGCTAGGGCGAATGATCTTGTTATCGATACGCTGTTCTATGATGTGTGCCGCCCAGCCAGAGGTACGCGCGATCACGAATAGAGGAGTGAACATGGCAGTCGGTACACCCATCATGTGGTAGGACACGGCAGAAAACCAGTCCAGGTTAGGAAACATCTTTTTGATATCCCACATCACGGTTTCCAGACGTTCGGCAATATCAAACATCTTCATCGCGCCCGCTTCTTTAGACAGGTTGCGCGCGACTTCCTTGATGACCTTGTTGCGTGGATCAGAGATAGTGTACACAGGGTGACCAAAACCAATCACGACTTCCTTGTTCTCCACACGTTTCTTGATATCGGCTTCTGCTTCATCTGGATTGTCATAACGTTTCTGGATTTCAAACGCGACTTCATTCGCGCCACCGTGTTTAGGGCCACGCAAGGCACCAATAGCGCCGGTGATGGCAGAATACATGTCAGAACCTGTGCCTGCGATGACACGACCAGTAAAGGTCGATGCATTGAACTCATGCTCTGCATACAGTATCAATGAAGTATGCATGGCTTTTTCCCACGACGCACTTGGCTTTTCACCATGCAGCAGATGCAGGAAATGGCCGCCTATGGATTCATCATCGGTTTCAGTTTCTATGCGTTTGCCATTATGACTGTAATGGTACCAGTACAGCAGCATGGAACCCAGCGAAGCCATCAGGCGGTCAGCGATATCGCGTGCGCCAGGATTATTGTGGTCATCTTTTTCTGGCAATACGCAACCCAGTGCAGACACACCGGTACGCATGACATCCATAGGATGAGAAGAGGCTGGTAGCCATTCGAGTGCCGCCTTGACATTGGCTGGCAAGCCACGCAGGGCCTTCAATTTAGCTTTGTAACCACGCAACTCTGCGACAGTCGGCAATTTGCCATGCACCAGCAAATGGGCAATTTCTTCAAATTCGCAGGCGTCGGCCACATCCAGGATATCGTAGCCACGGTAATGCAGGTCATTGCCTGTTTTACCTACAGTGCAAAGCGCGGTATTGCCAGCAGTAACGCCAGACAGGGCAACGGATTTCTTTGGTTTGAATGGAACGGCTTCAGTCATGATTATTTCTCCATTGGTACATTAGAAGTGCTATTCCCGCCCGCTGGCTTGATACAGCACAAGGCCGGGAAGTCTATTTGGTTTTTATTTGGATTTTTGCTGGGCAAACAGAGCATCCAGCTTTTGCTCAAAGTCGTGGTAATTGATGCGCTCATACAATTCCATGCGGGTCTGCATGGTGTCGACGACATTCTTTTGCGTACCGTCACGGCGTATCGCGCCGTAGACGTTTTCTGCTGCCTTGTTCATGGCGCGGAAAGCTGACAATGGATACAAAACAAGACCCACATCCACTGCGGCCAGTTCGTCGACAGAAAACAAAGGAGTAGCACCGAATTCCGTGATATTTGCCAGGATAGGCACTTTGACGGCATTGGCAAACTGCTTGTACATCGCCAGTTCGGTAATCGCTTCCGGGAAGATCATGTCGGCACCTGCCTCCACACAAGCCAGGGCACGTTCGATGGCAGCTTCCAGACCTTCAACGGCCAGGGCATCAGTACGGGCCATGATGACGAAGTTTTCATCGGTACGCGCATCGACTGCGGCCTTGACGCGGTCAACCATTTCCTGTTTGCTGACGATCTCTTTGCCTGGACGGTGACCACAACGCTTGGCCCCGACCTGATCTTCAATATGAATGGCTGCAGCGCCGAACTTGATCATGGATTTGACGGTACGTGCCACATTGAAGGCGGATGAACCAAAGCCGGTATCCACATCCACCAGCAAAGGCAGGTCGCAAACGTCAGTAATGCGGCGCACATCAGTGAGGACATCGTCAAGATTGGAGATGCCCAGATCAGGCAAACCCAGGGAACCGGCAGCAACGCCGCCACCAGACAGATAAATTGCCTTGAAACCGGCACGTTTTGCCAGCAAGGCATGGTTGGCATTGATTGCGCCCACGACTTGAAGCGGGGATTCTTCCTGCATCGCCTTACGGAAGGCGGCACCTGCGGAGTATGTACTCATGTGTATGCTTTCAGGTTAATGAACAGATTCTGGGATAGACATTGCAATGAGCGTGCCAGCCTGCAGGCACACCCTGCTGTTTCTGGATGATGTGTATATAAATCAAATACTTATTCGCTATGCTCGCACAACAAATCTTGTTCAGGAACCCAGATTTGTTTCATAATGATGTTTCACATTGAATTTTGAAACATTAATTGAAACATATATGAAACATCCGCCGGCGATACGTGATACCCACGACAAACCCGTTATCTGGACAGTGTCCATCTCACGCCTGTTCGACATGTTCCGCGACATCATGGTCGAATACGATGTCAGTGCCGACATAGAGCCCATACATATGGGTTTTGAAGAGGCAGCACAGTACCTGAAAGAGCGCCTGCAAACCGAGAGGTGCGATGCCGTCATTGCGGCTGGCTCCAACGGTGCCTATCTCAAGAACCGCCTGCCCGTCCCGGTCGTGATTGCCAAGGCCAGTGGCTTTGATGTCATGCAGGCACTGGCAAGGGCACGCAAGGTGTCACCCGCAATAGGTCTGATCAATTATCAGGAAACCATGCCAGAACTGGCGGATTTCAAGGCGACTTTCGGCTTCCCGCTAGAGCAGCGCACCTACGTCACCGAAGAAGATGCGCGCGCCCAGATCAGTGAGCTCAAGGCGGGTGGTATCAAGGTCATCGTCGGAGCAGGACTGATTACTGACCTGGCTGAGGAAGCTGGACTGACTGGCATTTTCATGTATTCAGCCACCTCGATACGTCAGGCCTTTGATGATGCACTGGAAATCGCTCGACTGACGCGACTGGAATCAGCCCGCGGGCGGCATCATCCGGCAGCAGAATCACTACGCGCCAAACATGGCATTAACGATTTGCGGGGTGACTCTGCCCTGATGCAGGCTACGCGCAAGTCCATCGCCTTGTTTGCCCGCTCTCCTGCAACAGTGTTGTTGCAAGGTGAAACCGGCACTGGCAAGGAGCTGGCTGCCCAGGCTTTACACCGGGAAAGCACAAGAGCACGCCAGCCTTTTGTCGCTGTGAATTGCGGTGCCATTGCCGAGAGTTTGCTGGAATCAGAATTGTTTGGCTATGAAGAAGGTGCATTTACCGGTTCGAAACGGGGCGGGCACGCTGGATTGTTTGAAATTGCTCACAGAGGAACGGTATTTCTGGATGAAATTGGTGAGATGCCACTCGCCTTGCAAACCCGCCTGCTGCGCGTATTGGAGGAACGTGAAATCACGCGGGTCGGAAGCATGCGCCCCATACCTGTCGATGTACGCATTATCAGTGCCACACATTGCGACCTGGTGGCAAGAGTAAAAGAAGGAAAGTTTCGGGCTGATCTATATTTCCGCCTTGCCGTATTACGCTTGCATTTGCCAGCATTACGGGAGCGTGCAGATGACACACTGCCGCTTGCAGTATGGTTCCTGAAGCATGCCCTGGCTGCCATTGGCGTCAGACCACATGCCAATCTGCACGCAGAAATGGCCAGTTGCGGCATGCTTTTACAACCTTATGCCTGGCCAGGAAATGTAAGAGAACTACGCAACCTGATGGAGCGACTTGCCCTGTTTCTGGCAGCCGAACCACTGCAAGCATTGACACCGAGTTTCGTGGCAAAAACATTGCCCGAGTTAAGCATCACTGAGAATACACCCGCTATTTCAACGAAACAGTCAACACCAGAGTCACTGGAACAGGTCATGGAAAAGTTCAATAACAACCGCGACGCAGCTGCTGACTATCTGGGCATCAGTAGAACGACCCTGTGGCGACGCCTCAAGCAAAAATCGTAATCATTTGAAACATTAATTGATCATCTGAATGGCGAATTTTATGCCGCACTAAGGTAAAATGAATTTACGCTGTCACTCACATTTCCTGGGTGCATTAGTTTTGCATAAAATACATTATGAAAAAAATACTCATTGTTGACGATAGTAAAGTTTCCCGCATGGTGATTCGCGCGCATGTAAAGGCAGTGCATCCGGATTGGGAATTCTTTGAGGCTGGCAGTGGTGAAGAAGGCATCAAGTCAGTGATAGAGAACAAACCCGACTATTGCACCATGGATATCAACATGCCTGGCATGCTGGGCACTGACGCCGCAGAGCAGATTTTGCAAACCAGTCCACATATACGCATCGCCATTTTTTCGGCAAATGTACAGGACACCATGCAAAACCGGGCTACCTCCATAGGCACCATTTTTGTCGCCAAACCAGTCACTGAAAAATCCATCACCATCGTCCTCAATTATTTCGCGAGCGAATAATGAATTCCCTCACCGAACTTCATCTCGATGCACTAAGTGAGGTCTTCAATGTCGGCGCTGGCAGAGCTGCTGCCAGCCTGAGTGACATTGTAGGAGAAGAAGTTCGCTTGTCGGTCCCTTCTGTCGAAATCCGAAAATCCTCGGAAATTGATGTTTCTGCAATGGGTTTGCAAAGTGAGCGCTTTGGCACAGTGCACCAAACCTTTAGTGGCTCGTTTGAAGCAGAAGCAATCCTCCTGTTCACTGAAGAACACGCCCTGGAAATTGTGCGCGACATGATGGGGTCGCAAATCAGCCTGGAAGACCTGGCCGAATTTGAACAGGAAGCGATGTGCGAACTCGGCAATATCATCCTCAATGCCTGCCTGTCCGCGATGGCAGATATGCTGAATATTCCGCTGAACTGCTCATTACCAGATTACTCAGTGGCAACGACCGAAGAAATTTTCCGTCGTGTCAGTGACGATCTCGATCAACCTTACGTCCTGTTGTTGCATATCGACCTGGCGATAGAAAGGCGACATTCTGAAGGCCACCTGATTTTCTTGTTGAGTTCCACATCTTTAAAAGGTTTGATTATCCAGCTTGAGCGCTTTTTGGGAGCAGTGTAATGGCGCAGTTGCTGTCACCGTCTCCATTTGCAATGGAGCAAATATTCAATTCCATCAGCCTGGGACTGATTGTGCTTGACGCGCAACAGACTGTGCACCTGTGGAATGGCTGGGTGGAGAGACACACAGGCATTCCCGCCAAACAGGTCATCGGCAAGCACATCTCCGAAGCTTTTGAAGAGTTGCCCAGCCGTGCCATCCTGAATGCCATCACCAATACACTGAGTTATGGCCTGCCTGTGGTTTTGTCAAATGCCTTGCATCGCTCACCCTTGCCGTTGTTTCAGCGCAACGAGCAAGATGATGGGAAAAGCCGCATCGATCAATCCATCACCATCACGCCGATTACTGCGGAGTATGGCGAGCGTCATTGCCTGATACAGATCAGTGACTCGACCACATCGATCAAACGCGAAAAAATCTTGCGCACACATTCTGAAGCGCTGAAGCGAGAAGCCACCACCGACAGCCTGACAGGCATTTATAACCGTCGCTTCTTTGATGAGCATTACAAAATGGCCCTGGGCCATGCCGTGCGTCATAGTGTGCCCATGTCAGTGTTCATGGTCGATATCGATTACTTCAAGGAATATAACGACAGCTATGGCCATGTGGCGGGAGACAAGGCGCTAATACAAGTCGCCACCGCCCTGCGCAAACAATTGATGCGTGCAACCGATGTACTGGCCCGTTTTGGTGGTGAAGAATTCATCCTCATGTTGCCCAACATGGCACCTGACTCTGCCATGCTGTTTGCTGAAAAACTGCGGCTGGCTGTGTGGGATTTGAACATACCACATATTAATTCCCGCATTAGCCAGCGTATCAGTGTCAGCATAGGCTTTAGCAATTTCTATAAGCATCCTGATATTGATGCCAATTCCCTGCTCAAGTGTGCCGATGCTGCACTGTATGAAGCCAAAAAAGCTGGTCGCAATCAAAGTCAATATATGTCTTTGCAGCACTTCAATATGCAAACTACAGCACCCGCTGGCACCTTACATCAATCTGTCAGCAATTGAACTCCGGCTACGTTTTAGCGAAGAAGGCAGTACAAGTAGCTGTGTGACGGTTTTGCGTAAATCCTATTTCAATTACTTTGGTCTTCCAGGAAATAATATGACTAATTTTGCCGCCCGCTTTACAGTTTCACGCCGCAACATCATGATTGCCGCCAGCTTGCTGGCATTCACCAGCTTGACCCATGCGCAGCAAATCTTAAGAGTTTCCGCCATCCCCGACGAAGCACCGACAGAGTTGCAGCGTAAATTCAAACCTCTGGGTACCATGCTTGAGAAAAAACTGGGCATGAAGGTAGAATTCATTCCCGTCACTGATTATGCCGCCTCAGTAGAAGGCCTGGTCAATAAAAAGCTGGATATGGTCTGGTTTGGTGGCTTCACTTTCATACAAGCCAAGGTGCGTAGCAAAGAGCAAGTCATACCACTGGTGCAGCGGGAAGAAGATGAAAGATTCAAATCCGTCTTCATCACCACCGATAAGAACATTACCAAGCTAGAAGACCTGAAAGGCAAGACTTTTGCTTTTGGTTCTGAATCTTCTACTTCCGGCCACCTGATGCCACGCTCTTACTTGCTGGCCGCCAAAATCAACCCTGATACGGACATGAAGCGCATCGCTTTTTCCGGCGCCCATGATGCCACTGTTGCAGCCGTATCTGGCGGCAAGGTAGATGCTGGCGCCCTGAATATTTCAGTATGGGAAAAACTGCTGGCGCAAGGCAAGGTCGATACCAAACTGGTGCATGTGTTTTATACGACTCCAGGCTACTTTGACTATAACTGGTCGGTACGCGCCGACATGCCTGCCGAACTACGCAAAAAAATCACAGATGCATTCCTGAATCTTGATCCGGCCAATCCGCAAGACAAGGAAATCCTGGATCTGCAACGTGCGACGCGCTTCATCCCTACCAAAGCTGACAACTACAAGGCCATCGAAGCGGCAGCACATAATGCCGGCCTGCTGAAGTAATGCCAGCAGCACCGCTGCTTTTGCAGCAATTGAGCGTGGCTTTTCCCGGTGCAGTACATACTGCTCCGGTGGCAGGGCAAACTGAGCAGCAATACATACTTGAAAACCTGAACCTGACGGTAGCCCAGGGCGAGCAGATTGCCATCATAGGCCCGTCTGGTGCGGGGAAAACCACGCTATTGCATACCCTGGCTGCAGCGCACCAGCCAGCCAACGGCCAGTTCCAATTCATGAACCACGATGTCTGGGCACTGTCAAACAGGGCGCGCCACGCATTGCGCCGCCATCTGTTTCTGGCACCACAAACGCCGCCGCTACCAGCGCGTCAGCGCGTTGTGACTGCTGTACTGGCCGGACGCCTGCCGCAATGGACGCTGGCGCAGGCACTGCGCAATCTGATCAAGCCAGCAGACCCACTGTCTGCCTGGCAAGCATTGCAGCGTTTTGATCTGCAACATAAACTCTATGCCAGGGTCGACAAGCTGTCTGGTGGTGAACGCCAGCGCTGTGGCCTGGCGCGTCTGCTATTGTCGGATGCCAGCCTGCTACTGGTAGATGAACCCCTGTCTGCTCTCGACCCAACGTTGGCGCTGCAAACCCTGAACACCTTGCAACAAGAAGCAAAGCAACGCAATGCGACACTGATCTGCAGCCTGCATCAGGTAGAACTGGCACGTCAGCACTTCTCGCGCATCATAGGATTGCGCGCTGGCAAAGTCATGTTCGATAGTGACAAGGTCAATGATCAGATGATCGCTGACCTGTACCGAAATGCAGGTAGCCCTGAGCAGCAGTCTTTGCACATGACTGCGCCGGATCAGACTGATTTTCCTGATGCACCCCGCTGTTTTTAAGCAACATGACACAGCAGGCGAACCATACCGATATTGAGCATGATCCTGCATGGCGCATGCGGATGACTATCAGCTTATGCATGCTGGTGTTGCTATGGCCCATGCTGATCATCACTGAATTCAAACCCTGGCAACTGATCGATGCGCAAAGCCTGGCTGCGACCTGGCGTTTTCTATCCGGGTTTTTTCCACCTGCGCATTCCGCAGAATTCTTATTGATCGTGCTGGAAGCAACCTGGCAAACAATCGCCATTGCCACAGCAGGTCTGACGCTGGCACTGCTGGGCGCTATTCCGATGACACTGATCGTCAATGAGCACTTATCGATTTCGCGCATAGGCAGCAGACGTATGCATGGCATGGCAAGATTGCTGCGCCAGATCGTGCGCTGGAAACTGGTTTTATTGCGCAGCGTTCCCGAACTGGTCTGGGCCTTGCTGTTTGTGCGCCTGGTCGGACTGGGGCCGACTGCGGGCGTATTCGCCATCGCCCTCACCTATTCCGGCATGCTGGGCAAAGTCTACGCCGAAATCCTGGAAGCCAATGATGCCCACGCCACCGACAGCCTGCTCAGGAATGGCAGTAGCCGCCTGACAGCTTTTCTCTATGGGGCATTACCCAATGCGGCTCCAGAACTGATCTCCTACACTATCTACCGATGGGAATGTGCCATACGCGGCTCTGTCGTGATGGGCTTTGTTGGCGCTGGAGGCCTGGGTCAGCGTATGGATGAATCCATGAAAATGTTATCCGGCGATGAAGTATCGACCATGCTCATCGTATTCGTACTGCTGGTGGGCCTTGCTGACCTGACCAGCAAACTATTCCGCAAAGCGCTGGCATGAGTACGCAAGATAACAACATGCCAGCCCCACCGGCGCTATTAAGTCCACTCAAGCTGGGATTAAGTGCGGGCATCATGCTGCTGGTGATCGCCAGCTTTGTCAGCCTCAACATGGAATGGCGCGCGCTGTTCAGTGACGATGCAGCAGGCAAAACCTGGGAATTCCTGCAGGGCTTTGCGCCGCCCGACATCAGCCCTGCCCTGCTGACAAAAACCGCTCTGGCCTCTTTTGAAACCCTGGCCATGTCGGCACTGGGCACCCTGATTGCAGCCATCCTGGGTCTGTTCCTGGCCCTGCCAGCCAGCGGCCGCTTTGGCCAGGCGGCAAAAAGCAGTACCCGATTATTCCTGAATGTGGCGCGTGCCATTCCTGAACTTGTTTGGGCATCCATCATGCTGATTGCCGCTGGCCTTGGTCCCTTTGCTGGCACTATTGCGCTGGCCGCCCATACCACCGGTGTACTTGGTCGCCTGTTTGCTGAAGTTCTGGAAAACGCCCCACCGCAGGCTGAATCCACGTTGCGCCTGAACGGTGCCTCTGCCGTCAATGCTTTCCTGTATGCCACGCTGCCACAAAGCCTGCCGCAAATGCTGTCTTACACCCTGTACCGCTGGGAAAACAATATCCGCGCCGCCGCCATATTGGGTGTGGTCGGTGCTGGTGGCCTTGGGCAGATGTTGAAGTATCACCTGTCACTTTTCCAGATGCAGACCGCCGCCACGGTCATTATCGCTATGCTGATACTGGTCGCCATGGTGGATGCATTGAGTTTTGCCATGCGACGCTGGTTGATGCATTAATACTACCAACTGATCACGCATGACAAGGCTAGCAGCCCCAGGGATAGGACAAAGTACAGTAACTGCAAGGGTATCATCCACTTGGCCCAGGTCGCCCAGGGTATGCGCGCAAGTGCCAGCACGCCAACCGTAATGCCGGATGTCGGTATCATCGGTGTCGTAAATTCACCAAACTGGAATGCCAATATCGCCGTCTGCCTGCTTACACCCACCAGGTCAGCCAGCGGTGCCATGATGGGCATGGTCAATGCAGCCTGCCCACTGCCCGAATGGATGAAGAAGTTGATGACAGACTGGATCACAAACATCTTGTGGGCCGCGAAGATGGGATGCGAAGACTGCACAAAAGGCATCAGGAAATTCAACATAGTGTCGATGATATTGGCATCGCGCGCCAGTATCATGGTGCCGCGAGCCAGGGCAATCACCAGCGCGGTAGTCACAAGGTCCTTGGCACCGTGCATGAATGCTTCAACAAAACTGTCAGCATTGAGTTTGCCAACGATACCCACCAGTATCGCCATGACCAAAAACAATGCTGCAATTTCTTCGATATACCAGCTGTATCTGACTACGCCGACCACCATGGTGATGAGTGCAAGCAGGAATATAAACAGCACGGCCTTGTGGGTCGCCGTCATGCCAGTAAAATGATTGAACTCATCGATTTTAAGATTTTGACGTTTTTCCGTATCAATTTCAAAAGTCGGACTCAACTGCGGGTTTTTCTTGATGCGCGCCGCATACCAACTAAGAAATGCAATGGTAACCAATGTCGCCAATGCCCAGGCGAGCAGGCGGAAACCTATGCCAGAAAACAGTGGAACACCAGCAATACCCTGGGCAATACCCACATTGAAAGGATTCAAAAACGCCGCAGCGAAACCGACTTGCGAACCAATAAAGGGGATCGATACGCCCACCACCGAATCATAGCCAAGCGCCAGCGCCAGTGGAATAAAGATCATGACGAATGGTATGGCTTCTTCGGCCATGCCAAAAGTAGCCCCACCCAAAGAAAACAAGGTGACAAATAAAGGAATAATCCCAGCCCTTACCATACTGGAATGGGTATGCGCCTTGGCCACGGATTTGATCATGGCATCGATTGCTTCCGTCTTTTGCAAGACAGCGAAAGCACCACCGACAATGAGCACAAAACCGATGATCAATGCGGCTTCCACAAAGCCCTTGATTGGTGCCATCATCAGAGCTACTACACCCTGCGGATTACTGGTGACGTAATGGAACGTGGTCGGGTTAATGAGCGTCTTGCCATTGACTACATGGGTATCATATTTGCCGCCAGGTACCAGCCAGGTAGCTAATGCAATCAATGCCAGCAAAGAAAACAGCAGGACAAAGGTATTCGGCAATCTGATTTTTTTCAGCATGATGAACTCCTCTTTACAAAGACAGTAAATTACCGCTGCGGTAAGCAACGGCGCCAGCGATTTTGGCAATACGCATGCCATGTGTGGCATAGCGTGTGGCGACGCGAGCAAATAAAATGCCGGACAGTGTCGCCAATACCGGCGTCACTTGTGAGCTGACAGGATCAACAATATCTGCCACTTTTTCACCAGCCTCGATGTAATCACCCACAGCTTTGGTAAATACCAGTATGCCTGAACGTGAGGCAAGCAAAGGCTCGACACCTTCCAATGGTGTAGGCTGACATAAAACTTTCGGTAAAGCGGGTGCTCTGCCACGCAGATAGCCAGCCTGACTGAGGAAATGAATAATGGCCAAAGCATCTGCCTGTGCAAGTTCATGACTGACTTCGGTTTCCCCGCGCAATTCCACCGTGATGGCCATGCAAGCATTTGGGACAGGTGTGGCAGCACCAAAGTGCTGTGCCAGTTCCCACCAGTGGCGCGAACAAGATTCATCGAAAGGATCATCTCCCGACAATACCGATACCAGGACCGCTCGCGCCCCGAGGTAGGCAGCCAGCGGCAGACAGTCTTGCGCAAGCGGTGTACCAGTATATAAATGCATGACAGCCTGGTTATCACAATGCAGGTCCAGCACGATATCGGCGTCCACAGCAAGAGTTTGCAGGATTTTCTTTTGCTGATCAGTTGCGGTGTCTGGTTGCCATGCCAGCAACACCGCCAATGCCTGCTGGCGTATCAGTTTTACATTTTCGTTGCCATCGGCACCCAGCTTGTCTTCCAGCAGAGGCAGCAAAAATGGTGTCAAGTGGCGATAGCCACGGTTGAAATTGATACCTGTCGCCAGATCAAAGCGGCCGAAAGGCGTGCCCTGTATGTTCTGCGCCAAACCTATGGGATTAGCAACAGGTACAAGTACGATTTCGGAGGCGATGTCTCCGGCTTCTTCATATTGCGCGAGCATGTCGCGCAAATAATGATTCACCAGCATGCCAGGGATCTCGTCAGCATGCAAAGACGACTGTATATACACTTTGCGACCCTGACCCGGCGTACCGAAATGAAAACTCCGCAATTCACGTGATGACCCGCTACTGACATCGGGCAAGGCATGGCGCTGTATCTGCATAGGAAACTCTTTTCTTCGTTGGTAATGCTTGGACCAAAAAAACAGAATCACAAATCGATTCTGGATTTACATGATGTAGTCTGGCTTACACAGGATTTATCCTGACTGTGTTCCCGCTTATCCAATAGTAGTTTGTGCAAGCAGCGCAAAAACAACACTGTTTGAACCTCTCTCCGTCTGTAAGCAATGAACGATTTTTTACATATTCTACATTTATGAAAATAAACTGACAAATAGTATTGAAAATATTTTTAAACAGGTCTACAGTTCATTCATCGAAAAAAGTTTTGCTGAAAGTTTCAGTGATTGATGTACATGAAAAAACTAAATACTCCTGTCGAATCTACTTCACCCGAGATGGTCTTTGCAAAATCCACGCTGGGTGAATCATTAATGCTGGTCTTGCAGGAGGGCTCTCCCTCTTATAAGCGCATTGCCAATTTTCTCTTGCGTAACCAGGTCAAGGTGACGGCATTGGGTATAGAAGACATGGCAGAACAATGTGATGTTTCAACAGCTACGATCAGCCGCTTTGCGCGTGATATGGGTTTTAATAACTACGCCGGTCTGCGTAACCAGATTGCGGAAGTGGTGCAGGCAGTGTTCCAGCCAGTAGAAAAACTGCGCAATACCATAGAAGCCAAAAAAAATGCGCCCTCGCCCGCCCACACCAGCATGCAGTTTGCTGCCGCCAATATTGATGCAGCAAACCAGGGCATGTCTGAACAGAGTTTGAGCCAGATCGTCAGTCACCTTGCAAAGGCGAATACCGTGTATGTCATGGGCTTTGGACTGAGTGCCCATCTGGCTGGCATGCTGGCCCTGCATTTACAGCCCTTTTGTTCACATGTGGTGGAAGTGGTGGGTTACGGCGGCACGGAAGTAGCTGCTGGCCATCTGGCAAACATTACCGACAAGGATGTGCTGATTGTTATCTCCTTCCCACGCTATGCGCTGGATGTCATCAAGCTCACGCAGTTTGTGCGTGACCACGGTGCCTGTGTCGTGACGATCACCGATTCTCCAGCGTCACCGATTGCACAACTAGGCAATTACTTACTGCTGGCACCCAGCACCCATGGCGTCTTACCCAGCAGTGCCAGTGCAGCTATTGCCGTCATTGAAGCCCTGGTCAGCAGCATGATGGTGTCGAATAAGAAAAATGTGGAAAAGGCCATGCGCCTGACCGAAGCGATATCAGCCTATTTGCATAGCGCTGACAACAATATCAAATACACAAAGCCGGATAGCAATAAAACCAAGAAGTAAATAAGCAAAAATAAGCGAATCACAGTCACTCTGCGGAGTGACTGAGGGGGATGCTTTTTTTAAATTTCTGTAAAACCTGAGGAGAGCAAGGCAATGGCAACGAAAAAACAAGCATGTCAGCCCATACCCAAGAAATTGGCTGTCGCAACCTGGTCAGCAATGAGCGTCATGGCTATGCTGGGCGCCCCCCAGCAAAGCGCATGGGCACAGTCTGAAACCGATTCAATCAAACCGCAACGTGTAGAAATCACTGGCTCATCGATAAAACGCATCGATGCAGAAACTGCCTTGCCAGTGCAAATCATCAGCCGTGAATCAATAGATAAATCTGGTGTCACCACGGCGGCAGAATTATTGAGCAAAGTCTCGGCCAGCACTGCAGGCCTCACAGACGGTGCCAGCTTCAGCGATAACGGCGGTACGCAGCGCGGCTTTAACGGCGCCAACCTGCGTGGCATAGGTGTGTCATCCACACTTATATTATTGAATGGTCGCCGCCTCGCCAACTTCGCCTCGCCCGGGACATCTTCTGGTGTGGATTTGAATTCCATTCCTTCTGCTGCCATACAGCGCGTGGAAGTGTTGAAAGATGGCGCGTCCGCCATCTATGGTGCAGATGCAATTGGTGGCGTCATCAATTTCATTACCCGCCCTGATTATCAGGGAGCAGAAATATCCGCTTATGTGGGCAATACCCAGCATGGCGGTGCAGACAAAAAAATCATCAGCCTGTCAGGTGGTGTAGGCAGCTTGAACCAGGACAGATACAACCTCATGGGCGTGGTCAATTTCCAGAATACTGGCGGCTTGCGTTCTACCCAGCGTTCATGGATAGGATCAGCATATCAGCCTGACATCAATCTCGATGTGGGCAGCTCCAACACTTTCCCGGCCAATGTGCGCCGTACTACGGCTAGCGGTGGCGCGACCGGATCACGCCTGAACCCCAGCGCACCAAACTGCAACCCACCCGCCACGGTGTTTGCTGCCGACAGCTTTGTCGGCAGCAAAGCCTGTTTGTATGACTACATGCATGACACCGAGATATTCCCTGAATCCCAGCGCGCCTCCCTCTTAGGCCGTGCCCAATTTGCGATCGATGCCGACAACACACTGTTTGCTGAAGTCTTACACAGCGATACAAAAACCACTTACCGCATCAGCCCGCTTACAGTCACCAACCTCAATTACCCTGTGACTGGGATTTACTATCCCAACGACTTAATCACCACCAACAAAACGCCTTTGCGCGTAGGCCTGCGCCTCAGTGCTGCTGGCCCGCGTACCAATGAAGTGAATGCAGTTGCACAAAGGCTGGTAGTCGGTGCGAAAGGTACGATCGCAGGCTGGGATTATGATACCGCCGTGAACCACAGCGTCAGCAAGGTTGATGATAAATATGTCGATGGCTATGTCAGAACATCGGCATTTGACAGCGCCTTCCTGACTGGAAAAATCAATCCTTTCGGACCATCTGGAGCAGAAGGCACGAACTTGCTGAATGCATCAAAAATCAGTGACGCTGCCCGCAAGTCACGGGCCACTACCGATGCTTTTGATATCAAGGCTTCACGCGAATTGTTTGCCATGGCAGGTGGAAACGCCGGTCTGGCGATAGGTGCAGAATACCGCCGCGAAAAACTGGAATTCACACCATCCGCTCTGCTGGCCGCTGGCGAAATACGCGGTGACGGTGCCGCATCTGCTTATGGCGGTAGCCGTACTGTCAAAGCCCTGTTTGCCGAATTGAATTTGCCCATACTCAGAAACCTCGAGGCCCAAGCCGCCGTGCGACATGACAGCTATAACGACGTGGGCAGCACCACTAATCCAAAATTTGGATTGCGCTGGACACCAGCCAAAGAAATCGTAGTACGCGGCTCTTACAGTGCAGGTTTCCGTGCACCCAGCCTGGCAGATATCAACGAACCGGCACGCACAGGCCAGACCAGCGGCATCTACAATGACCCGCTGGGCTGTATCAAGACCGGCAATATCGACAATACCAAGAATCCCGACTATTGCGGCATACAGCCAGACCTGATCAAAGGCGGCACCGCGAATTTGAAACCTGAGACATCGAAGCAGTTTTCTGCAGGTATCGTGGTTGAACCCAGCCGCAGCCTGACTGCCTCCCTGGATTACTGGCGCATAGAAAAGTCTGACACCCTGCTGGCTAACGAAGGTGCTTACTTTAGCGATCCAAAATCCAATCCGGGCTACGCGATACGTGGCGCGGCTGACCCCAGCCTGCCAGGCATCCCAGGCCCGATCTTGTCAGTAGATGGCCGAGTGAAAAATATCGGTTCGTTGAAAACCTCAGGCGTGGATGTCAACGTCAATTGGAAACTGCCAGAAAACAGCCTGGGTAAATTCAACGCCAGCCTGAACGGCACCTATGTCATCGACTACAAGACCCGTAACACAGCCGCCAGCCCGGAAGTAAATGGTGTAGGCGTCTATACCGACACCCAGGTAGTACAGCGCTGGAGACATACCCTGACATTTGATTTTGACCGTGGCCCTTGGGGTGCAACACTGCAACAGACTTACTATCAGGGCTATCGCGACCAGAACGCCCTGGCCAACGGCAGCACCCGTGACGTGCCCGCCTATGTCTTGTGGGATTTCAGCGGCAGCTATAAATTCAGCAAAGCATTCAGCTTGCGTGCCGGCATCAAGAACCTGCTGGACGCCAATCCACCGCGTTCTAACCAGGTATATAGTTTCATCGCTGGTTATGACCCCAGCTATACCGATCCTCGTGGGCGCTTTGTCTATATCTCAGGTAACTATGCATTCAAATAAGCAGTATCAATAAAGACTTCCAAAGCAGCGCGTTCGGGGACAGCACTTGGTGTTGTCCCCTTTTTTTAAATTCACGCGCGTAGTGGTGAATTGAATCACTTACAATGTCAAAAAATCAGGATGAAGAAAATGATAATTTTTCTGAAAAATGCAGGTTCGCTACTAATCAGCTTGCGTAGTTTGCGCAACTTACTAAGCTGTATGGCTCTCTTACTCTGTCAATTACCTATGAATGCTCATGCAGAAGACGCCACACTGCAACAATCAAAAGGCTCCCTCGTCATTATCGGTGGTGCCTTGCGGGTAGATAATGCAGTAGTCTGGCAGCGCATCGTGCAACAGGCTGGGGGCAAAGGTGCCAAGATTGCAGTTATCCCTGCGGCAGCGGGCAGCCCGGAAAGATCTGGTGGATTTGCGGTGAAATCCCTGAACCAGCATGGTGCCCAGGCTTTCTTGATACCCTTGTCAGTCAAGCATGCGCAATTCAAACCGGAAGATATCGTCAATGATGCTGTCTGGCTGGATAAGCTGAAAAATGCTAGCGGCGTGTATTTTACTGGCGGCGATCAGGGCCGCATCGTGCAGGCGCTGGTCAAGCCGGATGGTAGCAAGACTGCGATGCTGGAAGCAATCTGGGCACTACATCAGCGCGGTGGAGTTATCGCAGGTAGTAGTGCCGGTGCTGCCATCATGAGTACCACCATGTTCTATGATGCCAAACCTGTGCTACCAACGCTCAAGTCAGGCGTGACTGATGGCAAGGAGATTGCAGCTGGTCTGGGTTTCATAGGACCGGATGTATTCATAGACCAACACCTGATCATACGTGGCCGCTTTGCCCGCATGCTGCCTGTCATGCTGAAAAAGAATTACAAACTGGGCCTGGGTGTCGATGAAAATACTGCCATGGTAGTGAGCAATCAGGGTGAGGTCGAAGTCATTGGCTATAAAGGTGCCATTCTTTTTGATCTAAGTCAGGCAAAAACGGATGATTCCCAGAAAAATTTTAATCTCAGCAATGCCCGCATCAGCTACCTGGACCGCGGTGACCGTTTCAATTTGCGTAGCAGGACGCTGGTACCATCGACAGACAAGCTGCTACACAAGCTCAATCCTGCTCAAGCTAATAATGCTGATCATCGTTTTTATCCCGATATTCTGGCCAATACGGTAGTCACTGACCTGATGTTTCATTTGATCGATGGCAAGCAGGAGCGCGCGATCGGCCTCGCTTTTGGCATGGATAATCCGGCGGAACTGGGTTTTGAATTCAACTTCAGCAAAGTGGCAGAAAGCCTGGGTTACTTTTCCAGCGCGTCTGGTGCCGAGAGCTATACCATCCACAATCTGCGACTCGATATACGGCCTGTGAGCATGAACCTGCCGATTTATAAGTAAGTCCTTGTAAGCAGGATGGTGCCGAGTACCATCCTGCCGTTCATTCCGATCAAGTATCGAACTGATTTGTCGTTTGTTTGCAAATTCTTCCTCTCTGGCATCTTCGCTTCACTTACAATCAGACCACGGTTTCCGCTGCGCGCCGCAGGCGGGGCCGTGCGCTTGCCAATGATTAAAACTATGCAGACCCGCTCTGAATGCAGGTGGATTAGCAGGAGGTGATACCAGACTCTCTCTCGCATCCGCCCAGCATTGCGGCACACTGCAGCAAACCAGTGAGACCACGCCATGAAACTTAGCACCCGCATCATCTTGCTGTGCGCCATCACCCTGTTCGGCATTTCTGTCATTTCTGCCATTTCTTTGTACTCGCTGCGTCAGACCATGAAAAAGGAGCGTACTGAGCAGATTTCCAACATGGTTGAAATGGCGCATGCAGCGATAGAAAAAGCCCATGCACTGGAACAATCAGGCAAGCTCTCACGTGAAGAAGCCGAGAAACAGGCCAAGCTGGCGATTTCCAGTTTCCATAAAGAAGACATGTATTTCTTTGTGCGTGGCTACACAGATGACTTGTTACGGGTACATCCAAAAACATCACGCATAGGGGTGCCGCAAAAGGATATGAAGGAATCAGGCGACCGTTATCGCGCCGCTCTGGCCAAAGGGAAAATAGGCATCGTAGAAGCACCAGGTACCCGGCCCGGGGTAGAAGGCCAGGTAGACAAGATCTATGCCGTCATGCAATTCGCCCCTTGGGACTGGCTGATTGGCACCGGCACCTATCTGGATGACATCAATGATGCCTTCTGGCGGCAGGCCGGCATCATGCTGGGAGTAGGAGCCATCATGATGACCATGGTAGGCGCATTGGCCTGGCATATGACACGTTCCATTCTGCGACAGCTTGGTGGTGAACCTGCGTACGCAGCTGAAGTCGTTGGCCATATTGCAGAAGGTGATCTGACTGCGGATATACAAGTCAAAGACCATGATCAGTCCAGCTTATTGTTTGCAATCAAAACCATGCGTGACAAGCTGGCCTCTGTCGTCAGCGAAGTACGTACCGGGTCGGAGTCCATTGCCACTGCATCGGGTGAAATCGCTTCGGGTAACCTGGATCTGTCTAATCGCACCGAGCAACAGGCAGGCGCACTGGAAGAGACGTCTTCCACTATGGAGGAACTGACTTCCACAGTCAAACAAAATGCGGACAATGCCAGACAGGCAAATCAACTGGCAATCTCGGCATCTGAAGTGGCGACACAGGGCGGCAATGTCGTTGGCAAAGTGGTGGCCACGATGGGCTCCATCAATGAGTCTTCAAAAAAGATCGTCGATATCATCAGCGTGATTGATGGCATCGCTTTCCAGACCAATATCCTGGCCTTGAATGCCGCCGTGGAAGCCGCGCGTGCGGGTGAGCAGGGTCGCGGTTTTGCCGTGGTTGCCAGTGAGGTGCGTAACCTGGCACAGCGCTCAGCCTCTGCAGCCAAAGAAATCAAAACCCTGATAGACAGCTCGGCAGAAAAAGTGGAAGAAGGTGGCAAGCTGGTTGCCATCGCCGGCTCCACCATGGATGAAGTCGTTGCCAGCGTCAGACGCGTGACTGATATCGTCGCCGAGATTGCTTCTGCCAGTCAGGAGCAAAGTTCAGGCATAGAACAAGTCAATCATGCCATCGTTGATATGGATAATATGACGCAGCAAAATGCTGCCCTGGTAGAACAGGCTTCCGCCGCTGCCCAGGCCATGAATGAACAGGCAGCCAGTCTGGCGCAGGTAGTCAATATTTTCAAAGTGCATACCGCAGCAGCGCCCCTGATTAGCCCGGCACGTGCTCAGGCAAGAACGAACTCAGCACAAGCGACACAGCCACGTCGTTTGCGCTAAAGCCTCGTGCAATTCTTCAATCAAGGAATATTTGATTCCTCAAACTATCAACCATGCGCAGGCGCTGTTGGGCCTGCGCACTTGCTGAAGCATGCGGGCCAGTATTGACGTGCAGGTTAATCTTGCTATCTTGCTTGTCAGGATGGGTTTGTGTGCTAACCAGCTTGCCAAGTTCGTAGCTGGACACTGACAGCAAACGGTCACTACTCTTTTCCAGGCTCGCACTATTCAACTGGTTTTTGTCAAAGCCCAGTATCAGCTTGTTGCTGGCATGGTCTTCCACCTTGGAATAGCGATAACTTTGCGAATTCCTGTCACTACTTAAGACCGGCTTTTCATTTGATTTTAACTCCTGATGAAAGGCGGCACTCAATCTGGAATCAAGTATCTGGCTGATGCTGCCATTGGCCGCATGGCCCTGCTGCGTCGTCTTTTGGCTGACTTGATAATTGAAATAATCGCTTTCCTGCAAATGAGCAGGATTGGGGGTGCTCACCACGCCAGTGATTTTTGCATTGAAATCCGCAAGCCCGGTTAATAAAGGCTGGGCAGCATCGTCCCAGAAACTTGGCGCACGACCTGGCAATTGCGTGCTTAAATCAGAACCATCTTCTTCGGTATTGATTTTTTGCATGATGGAAAAAGCATCCTTATAGAGCGATACCAGTTCTTTGTCAGCACCGCCACGATTGCCTGCAGTATCGATTTGCCCAAGAAATAGTTGTATCGCCTTATTCCTTTGCGCAGCATTGCCACGCAAGCCAGGATTGTCATGACTGACATCAATATCTATTTGCCCACTGGCAGATTTTATGTTGAGCTGATGGTGGGATTGATTGATATTAAAATTCAATTCCTGCTCACCGACTTTAATTTCCAGTTTGAGCGAACTGATGGCAAAAGTGTCGAAGTTTGCCAAGGCATCGAGATTGATACGCTGGTCTGCAAAATAGCTATTGGCAGTTTTCTCCAGGCCAGCCGCCAGTTTTTCCAGCGCCCTGCTCTCGGACTCAGTCAGTTGGGCGCTGCTGCTGGCTTCCACACTCAGGCCATCAACATTACTTTTGATGGAAAATTCTATACTACGCCCTGATGCCAGCGTGACACTCAGCCCCATGCTTTGATCTGCATTCTCACGCAAATTATTCAACCTGGCCTGGCTTAGTTCAGCCACATTTTGATTAGCGTTTGATTGCGCAGGATAAGTGGCAACCACTGCCTGCTTGAAATCACCTTGAGTGGTTTGAAAACGCTCTATCACGCCAGAGGCAACACCATTGAAACGTCCTGAAACAGTCGTTAACCTGGCATTTTGCTCCAGCATATAACTGAAAGTATCGTCGCTCTTGTTTTCCAGCCACTGGCTGGCCGGATCTGGTACAAAACCAGCCTGGTCATAGGTCTGTGGCACTAACACTGCACGTGCAGTGCGCAAATTGAGCTGATAAGAAGATGATACTGCCACCGGGCTCGCATTATCCAGCGCTACCGATATGCCTGCACCTTGCTTGTCCAAAGCCACAGACTGGCTTGCGCCAGCACGCACATTGACTTGCGTAGCAGGCGTGCTCAGGCTTGAAAGAATAGTCGCCATATCAAGTGTGCATCCTAAAAATAAATTCTTGCATTACGATCAATCAAATAACGACAAGCTTTATAAATTCTTTAATAAAAGCACACCAAAATCACATATCCGAAGACAGCGTTATGTTGCATCACCCATAAAAAAAGAGATGCCATTGCATCTCTTTTTGCGCTGTCACGCTGATATCGGAAGATCAGGAAAGACTCCAGACATATTCCAGCTTGGTCCAGGCTTGCTGAGGTTTGCCATCTTTGGCACCAGGTTTGAATTTGCAGGAAGAATAAATTTTTTGTGTTGCCTTATCCAAAGCCTTGGAGCCACTGGATTTTTCAACCTTGGAATCAACTACGGCACCATCAGGGCCAACCAGGATGGACAAAACTACTGTGCCAGTTTCTTCATTCATCAATGCAGATTTTGGATAAACCGCTTTTTCGCAAGATTGTTTTTCAACAGAAGGAGCGATTTCACTTGCAGATGCAGAGAACGCAGAAACGAATAGTACTGTGGCGAGAATTGATTTTTTCATGTGAATAATGAGATAGACAAGATGCAAAGAAAGGAAGAGATTGCCATGCGGAAACAGGGCCATATTTTACTGCACAATTTTTCCACAAGGCAATTCTTTTTACCTTTAACAGCGCTTAGCACTGTTAAAGATTGTGCCCCTCCAATGAAAAATGTAACTTCGCTTTGCACTATGCCAATATAGCCTTTCAAAACGTTGCTTTGCGGCATGCCATTTTGCATTTTTTACACTTCTCTACTAGCCTTCATTCAGGCCCAGTGTCGCCGCGGTTGCCAGACCAGAACTATTGATAAAAATAATTTGTACAGAGGGAGACAACAATCGAACTCAGGAAATTCTGGCCTACTATAAGCAGGTTGCCCCCTGCCTCTACTTTTTTTCTCTAACAATTTACCGCCTGCCTTTTGCCAACCATCTATGGCAACCAAATTGAGAAAAACGCGACTGAGTCACAAACCGCATTTCTTTTAAGACAATGTGCGTCATCGAACAGACGCGCAGTGCGCCACCACGTAACTTTACATCCAGTGTCAAGAATAAAACATTTCTTTCACGGTCATACATTTATTGCGAAGTAAACGCGGCGGTGCAGACACGCCGGTCCCCCCATTTGCCTGCAAAAATTAAGCTATAGTCCAGCACCATACGCGTTCTTTTTGCGCACCATATTAAGGAGCCGCTTCATGGCCAAGCGAATTCTCGTTGTTACGAATATTGTTACTGATGCGCTTGCACTCCAGGACGCGCTGCGCAAAGCCCACGATGGCCCTTACGAAACCCAGTTTGCGAGCAGCCTCTCAAACGCACTTGAACAAATACAAAAAAAGCAGATTGACGCAATCCTGGTTGACCTGTCTTTGCCGGATAGTGAAGGCATAGCGACGTTCGAGGCCTTGTTTGAAGTGGCATCCAAAATCCCCATACTTACACTTTGTGATTTGGACGACAGCCTGGCAGTCGAAGCGGTTGGACTAGGCGCGCAAGGCTATCTGACCAAGGGACATTTCTCCAGCTATCTGGTACCGCAATCCCTGCGCAATATCATCCAGCGCAAAGCAGTTGAACAAGCGGCGTATATAGAAAAAGCGCGGGCAGAAATCACCCTTAACTCTATCAGCGATGCGGTGATAGGTACTGATATGGCCGGCAATGTCGACTACCTGAATGTCGCCGCCGAGCACATGACCTTATGGAAACGTGAAGAAGCACAAGGCCAGTCCATCAATCTTGTCATGCCTCTGGTTCAGTGTGAAAATAAACAGGCAAAAGCCAATCCGATTATACAAGTATTGCGACAGGATAAAGCCACGACTTTAACCCCGGGAACCATATTGCTCAGGCGTGATGGCAGTGAAGTGGCAATCGAAGATTCGACTGCTCCCATTCACGACTCTGAAGGCAATATGGCGGGTGCGGTGATGGTATTTCATGATGTTTCGGCGACCCAGGCCATGGCTGTGAAGATGGCACATCTGGCGCAGCATGATTTCCTGACCAATCTGCCCAACCGCGCACTACTGAATGACCGTATTGCCCAGGCAATCGGTTTGGCAAAGCGTCGTGAGACACATCTGGCCATACTTTTTCTTGATCTGGATAATTTCAAGCACATCAATGATTCACTGGGGCACGCCATAGGTGATATGTTGTTAAAATCAGTCACCGAACGCCTATGTGCTTGTGTGCGCAGTTCAGATACTGTCAGCCGCCAGGGTGGCGATGAATTCGTGATCCTGGTGACAGATGACAAGTCCGCCGAAAATGCGGCCTATACAGCCGAGAAGCTATTGAAATCCCTGTCAGCACCGCACAGTATCAACAAGCATGAACTGTATGTCACCACCAGCATAGGCATCAGTTCTTACCCCGCTGATGGCACAGACGCAGAGACGCTCATCAAGAATGCAGACACTGCCATGTATCAGGCCAAGGATAGAGGACGGAATAATTTCCAGTTCTTTAAACCGGAAATGAATGTGCGCGCAGTGGAACGACAAGTCATAGAAGCCAATCTCAGGCTGGCACTGATACGCAATGAATTCTCGCTGCACTATCAACCGAAGATCAATCTGGAAAGTGGTGCCATCACTGGTGCAGAAGCCTTGTTGCGCTGGGCACACCCACAATGGGGCATGGTACCGCCCATACGTTTTATCCGCATAGCAGAAGACTGCGGCGTCATCATACCGATAGGCCGCTGGGTCTTGCGTGAGGCATGTGCACAAACCAAACAATGGCAGGATGACGGACTAACAATTGCAGCGATTTCGGTAAATATTTCTGCAGTTGAATTTCGTCGTCAGGATTTTGTTGAAGGTGTGCGGACGATACTTGCAGAGACAGGTCTCTCACCGAATTGCCTGCAACTGGAAATTACAGAAAGTGTCCTGATGCACCATGCAGAAGGTAGTGTCGCGATCCTCCAGCAACTGAAAGAGATGGGTATACAACTGGCTGTCGATGATTTTGGTACGGGTTATTCCAGCTTGAGTTACCTGAATCAATTCCCGATTGATGTCTTGAAAATCGACCAGTCCTTTGTAAACGATATCGGTGCGTCAAAAACTGATGGCGATGGTGGCATCGTCAGTGCCGTCATTGCGATGGGGAATAGTCTGAATCAGAAAGTGATTGCTGAGGGCATAGAAAAACAAGGACAACTGTCTTTTTTAAAAGCCCAGCATTGCGAAGAAGGACAAGGCTATATTTTCAGCAGGCCACTGGCTGCAGAGCAATTCGCAAAACTTCTGCGTCTGGGTGTTACGGCACATGTACCGATTTCTGCTGTTATGCCGAATTAAACTGCTACAAAACACAGACGCATAAAAAAACGGACATGCAAGCATGTCCGTTTTCATTGACACCAAAGCCGTCAAAGCTTATTCGTAATCACTAACTGGTATGCAAGAGCAGAACAGATTACGGTCACCATAAACATTGTCGGCACGGCCAACCGGCGCAAAGTATTTATTCTTGCGGAGGGAAGCAAGCGGGTAAGCAGCAACTTCACGGCTGTAAGCATGTGACCACTCATTGGCGATCAGCACTTCTGCTGTGTGTGGTGCATGTTTCAGCGGATTGTCCTTGGCATCGAATTCGCCACTGGCAACCTTGGCGATTTCTTCACGGATGCTGATCATGGCATCGATGAAGCGGTCAAGTTCAGCCTGTGATTCACTTTCTGTCGGTTCTATCATCAAGGTACCAGGCACAGGGAAGCTCATGGTCGGTGCGTGGAAACCAAAGTCGATGAGGCGTTTGGCCACGTCCTCATTGCTGATGCCAGTAGCATCTGTCAACGGACGCAGATCCAGTATGCATTCATGCGCTACCAGGCCATCATGACCACTGTACAGAACAGGGTAATGGGGTGCCAGGCGTTTGGCGATATAGTTAGCTGCCAGGATCGCTGTTTCTGTCGCGGCCTTCAAACCTTCAGAACCCATCATGGCGATATACATCCAAGAGATAGGCAAGATGCTGGCAGAACCAAACGGTGCGGCGCTGACGGCAGAAATACCATCTTCACCACGGACATAACCTGTTGATTTCTGGTTAGGCAAAAACTTCGCCAGATGCGCACCAACTGCAACTGGGCCTACGCCTGGGCCGCCACCACCGTGAGGGATACAGAAAGTCTTGTGCAAATTCAGATGACTGACGTCGCCACCAAACTTGCCTGGTGCTGCTACGCCGACCAGCGCATTCATATTCGCGCCATCAACATACACCTGGCCACCGTGGCTGTGGACGATTTCGCACAATTGTTGTATGCCTTCTTCAAACACACCATGCGTGGATGGATAAGTCACCATCGCTGCAGCCAGGTTGGCGCTATGTTTCTCTGCCTTGGCTTGCAGGTCAGCCAGATCAACGTTACCGTTTTCATCGCAGGCAACAACGACCACGTCCATGCCTACCATGCTGGCAGATGCTGGATTGGTGCCGTGTGCAGAAGATGGGATCAGGCAGATATTGCGGTGTGCTTCACCACGGGACGCGTGGTAAGCCTGGATCACCAGCAAGCCTGCATATTCACCTTGGGAACCGGCATTTGGTTGCAGGGATACGGCGTCGTAGCCAGTTGCTGCGCACAACATAGCTTCCAGCTGGTCTATCATTTCGCGGTAACCGGTAGTCTGGTCATTTGGCGCAAATGGATGGATGCTGGAGAATTCAGGCCAAGTGACCGGGATCATTTCGCTGGTGGCATTCAACTTCATCGTGCATGAACCCAGCGGTATCATGGTGCGGTCCAGCGCCAGATCTTTGTCAGCCAGGCTGCGCAGGTAACGCAGCATTTCATGTTCTGCGTGATAGCGGTTGAAGGTTGGGTGCGTCAGGTAAGTCGTGCCACGTGTCAGCGCTGCCGGGTAGGCATCATTGACACCAGCTTCTATCGCCGCAAAATCAGGTGCCGTAGTTACGCCGCTGGCCTTGGCGAAAATCGCCCACAGAGCTTCAACATCGGCACGTGTCACTGTTTCATCCAGAGAGACACCAACCTGTGTTGCGCTGATCTGGCGCAGGTTGTAGCCAGCAGCTTCAGCAGCCTGATGGTAGGCAGCAGCATTAGCGACATTCACTGTCAGAGTGTCAAAGTAAGTTGTGTTGGCGATAGCCAGACCTTGTTGTTTGAAGCCGCCAGCCAGAACACCAGTCAGACGGTGTACGCGCAAGGCGATCTGGCGCAAGCCTGCAGGGCCGTGATAGACGGCATACATGGATGCAATCACTGCCAGCAAAACCTGGGCGGTACAGATATTCGATGTAGCTTTCTCGCGGCGGATATGCTGTTCACGTGTTTGCAGTGCCAGGCGATAAGCCTTGTTACCTTGAGCATCAATCGTCACGCCAACCAGACGACCTGGCATGCTGCGCTTGAACGCATCGCGTGTGCCCATGTAGCCTGCGTGCGGACCACCAAAGCCCAGTGGTACGCCAAAGCGCTGGCTGTTACCAACGACGACGTCAGCGCCCCATTCACCTGGGGAAGCGATCAGTGTCAGTGCCAGCAAATCGGCAGCAGCGATGACCATCGCACCCTTGGCATGCAAGGTGGCAGCAAATTCGCGGTAATCGCGGATGGCGCCATCAACGCCAGGGTATTGTAGCAAGATACCAAAGCAATCATTATCCAGCGCTTCTGTACCTGTACAAGTACGCACTTCTATACCCAGCGGCTTGGCGCGAGTTTCGATAATTTCGCGGGTCTGTGGCAACACATCGTCGCCAACATAAAACACATTTGATTTGGACTTGCCTACGCGCTGTATCAGCGTCATCGCTTCAGCTGCAGCCGTGCCTTCGTCAAGCATGGATGCGTTCGCGATGTCCATGCCAGTCAGGTCAGTGATGACTTGCTGGAAGTTCAAAATGGCTTCCAGACGACCTTGTGAAATCTCTGGCTGGTAAGGTGTGTAAGCTGTGTACCAGGCAGGGTTTTCAAAGATATTGCGCAGGATTACGCCTGGTGTATGCGTGTTGTAATACCCCTGACCGATCAGAGACTTCAGTACACGGTTTTTCGACGCCAGTGCCTTCAATGTTGCTAATGCTTCCTGTTCGGACTTGGCTTCTGTGAATTGCGCCAGTGGCAGCACATCGTGACGGCGGATATTGGCCGGGACGATGGCATCAATCAGGGCTGTGCGGTCAGCATAGCCCAAGGTTTTCAGCATGGCGGCTTGTTCTGCTTCAGAAGGGCCGATATGGCGAGCGATGAAAGCGTCGTGCGCTTCCAGTTGAGTCAGTGAAGGACGGGTCATGGTATATGGGGTACAGAAGAGTAACGTGGAATATCAGGCGGAGCTATGCAGGGCAAACCGCATTCAGGCAAATCCATATTAAAAGAGGCGACTTTGGTGAACTGTAATGGCTAAAACGGCAGTGCCTCTCGCGCCCTTGGCGATCATGGCTGCGTTGCAAATGCTCGCGATAGCTTACTATCGCTGCGCTTTGCGCCTTGCCCTGATCACCAAGATGCGCGCCTTTCACTTTCGTTTTAGCCATTACAGTCCACCGGCTACCT
Source organism: Undibacterium sp. (assembly GCF_030683615.1). Classification (NCBI taxonomy): domain Bacteria; kingdom Pseudomonadati; phylum Pseudomonadota; class Betaproteobacteria; order Burkholderiales; family Oxalobacteraceae; genus Undibacterium; species Undibacterium sp. The sequence goes on along the minus strand of NZ_JAUXQE010000036.1, from coordinate 2,271 downwards.
CTTTTAACTACATAATCAAGCGATGTTCTTGGCGTAAGCTTCAGCATTCATCAAGGCATCAACATCAGCAATATTTGCTGGTTTCAGTTTGAACAGCCATGCTGCAAAAGCGTCAGCATTGATAGATTCTGGTGCGTCGGCCAGTGCTTCGTTGATGGCAACAACTTCGCCAGTCACTGGTGCATAAATATCGCCAGCCGCTTTAACAGATTCAACCACGGCACAATCCTTGCCCGCTTCGAGTGCTGTGCCAACTTTAGGCAAGTCAACGAATACGATATCGCCCAAAGCATCTTGAGCAAACTCAGTAATGCCAACAGTGATAGTGCCGTCTGCTTCTGTGCGTACCCATTCGTGGGATGTTGTGTATTTCAGGTCTGCTGGTACGTTCATGATGGGCTCCAGATAAATAAATTGTTTTAAATAATAATGAGTGGCTAATCAAATAATAGTCAGTGCTAATACGCTGCACTGACTGCAGATCAAATTATACGGCCAGGATTTTGCCATTACGGACAAAAGGCAGTTTGACAACAGATGCGGCCAGTTGCTTGTCACGGATAACGACATGCACAGTATCGCCTACCGACACGCCCATAGGCAAACGCGCCAGTGCAATTGCCTGTTCCATGGTAGGGCTGAACGTACCGCTGGTGATTTCGCCTTCGCCTTGTGCACATACTACTTTTTGATGGGCACGCAGTATGCCGCCTTTTTCACGCAGGATCAGGCCCAGGAACTGGGCGTTCTGGCCTTGTGTTTGCAGCGCTTGCTTGCCTACGAAATCACGCTCGCTGACCAGATCGATAGTCCAGGCCAGACCAGCATCGAGCGGGTTGACTGTTTCATCCATATCCTGGCCATACAAATTCATGCCAGCTTCCAGACGCAGAGTGTCACGCGCACCGAGGCCAGCAGGTTTGACACCTGCTGCTACCAAGGCATTCCAAAAATCAGTTACGCGGTCGGCGGAAACAGCAATCTCGAAACCGTCTTCACCGGTATAACCAGTGCGTGCCACCATGACTTCACCAAAGGAAGTGTCGGCAACGATAACTGCGTTAAAAGGTTTGATTTCTGCACTGGCTGCTTTGGTTTCTGGCAAGACTTCCCATGCTTTGGCGCGGGCATTCGGGCCTTGCACTGCCACCAGAGCAAAGGCATTCGCGCCATCGCGGCGCTGGGTAATCGTCAGGCCGCTATTGGTTTCTGCATTGCGGGCATTCATCCAGGCGATGTCTTTTTCTGCCGTGCCAGCATTGACGACGAGACGGAACCAGTTTTCGCTAAAGAAATAAATGATAAGGTCGTCGATGACCGTGCCTTCAGGCTTCAACATGCAGGAATACAGGGCCTTGCCCGCTACCTGCAATTTATCGACATTATTTGCCACCAGGCCACGCAGGAAGCCGCGTACATTCTCGCCCTGCAAATCAACGACGCACATATGGGATACATCAAACATGCCGCAATCAGTGCGCACTGCATGATGTTCTTCGATTTGGGAACCATAGTTGACAGGCATGTCCCAGCCGCCAAAATCAACCATTTTTGCACCAGCCGCACGATGGGCTGCATTGAGGGGAGTTGCCTTGAGTGATGTCGCTGCTTGCGTCATGAGTGCCTCGTTACCAGATTGAAGGGACGAACAAACGCATGCCGGCGAAGAGACGCCACATGCGCTGAAATCGCATACCCCTCTGTCCTGGTACCTGAGAGATTACGGGAGCTATGTATGTTTGCTGCCCGCGCGCACCTTCGGTGGGTAGTCCGGCGACTTGCTCTGCCGCTACCGCTCTCCAGAGTTGGGGCAACTTTTAACTACCCCGTTGATCGGTCCTTTTGCCTGAGAGTTTTTTGGGTATTAGCCCCTTCGGCGGTAACTTTCGTTACGCTCTCCCGATCAAGTAGCGCGATTATATAAGGCTTGCAAGGGCTTGGATAGTTGAGCTTGGAAATATTTACAGAAAAATGACTTCCCCAAACAAACCAATTGCCGAATTGATAAATAAATATCTGATAAAAACACCTCTATATTTATCTCTTTAGCATGAATTCTCGTGTTGCGTAGCATATTAAGTTCATTAGAAGCTATCTAGCCTGGAAATAAAATCAGAAACCAAAGACCCAGAGTAAAAGCAGAGCTTTCGCTTGTTCTTGCTGTTCTTGCTTTTCTCGGAGCGACTCTGTGTCTGGGTGCCTCATTGTTGAGAGGTCTTGACCTTGTTTTTGATCTTGTTTTTGTTTGTTATTTTTGTTTTTTTTGTTGCG